>JAOZLS010000268.1 GCA_029934705.1 Bacteroidales bacterium
AGTCAAAAATATTTTCGTAAAAAATCCCAGCTTCATAGTCGTTAAAATAGCGAGTTTCACTTTTATATAGAAAAGGTTTTAATAAATATCGTATAAATTTTGTTTCGCCAATAGCTTTGTCGGGGCTAAGGTAGCGGTACGGTGCGAGGTAGGCGTTTACTAATCCTTTTTTTATCTGTTTTGAATCTTTTATTATTTCTTGCTTTTGAGTTATTGTTAATTCGCTGGTTTTTATGTTTTTATATTTTGCAAAAACTTGCTCTTGTGGTTGAATATTTAGAGTATGAAAAAGCAATATGTTTATAATTATTATTGCCGATGATAAAATAATTACTTTGTTTTTTGAATATACTTCAATGTTTTGCTTATATAGTTTTATAAAGTTTGATATAAAAATATAGGGCATTATTATCGGCAAAACTAAAAATACCGATGTTGTAATAAGAAAAAATAGTATGAATATAAATGCAGTAAAACTGAAAAAGATATCGCCAATATCAGATACCCAATTAAATTTGAATATTTCAAATATTACTTTAACAATTGGTGGTGTAACGTAGTATAAAGTTATAATTGCAATATATATTCCTATTATAAGTAAAATAGTGCTACCAATAAATTTTATAATATCAGTTGTTCTATTCTTAATTTTATCTATGCTTATTAATTCATATAAAAATATTCCTGTTCCTAAAATAAAAAGCATTAGAAGATGATAAGTTCCAGGTGTTAATTCTCTTAGTATTATTAAACGTAAAAATAATACAGCTATCAATGGCATTTCTACTCCATAAAATAGATATAGGATTTTTTTAGGATTATGGAGAAATTTTTTACCTGCTACAACTATTGAAATTATTGGAACACTAATTCCTAAAATTAGTATTACAGTGAAATCATAAGGTATTTCACCGCTTATAAATGCTTTTACTATGCCAAATCCTAAAAATGGAATTACAACCGATATAATTAAAATTACAAATATGCTATTCCACGACCAAAATGTGAAATGACTTAGGAATTTTATCGCTTTGTTTTCAAATATATTTTTCATGTGTTTTAGTTTTTTTATACTGAATTGCTGTTATAATTGTGATTTTTAAAATGAATTATTTTTTGTTTGTTTTTGTTCAAAAAAATCTTGCATAGCCTGTGTTACGGAATATTTTTTTGAGTAAAAACAGGCAGAAAAGAAACGTTTTAAATTCATAATTATAAAAGCATTTTAGTATATAACCTTGTTGTAAACTATTCGTTTAATAATGCTTTCTTGAAACTCTCACAAAAATTATTCCGTATCATAATTAAAAGTTGTTTTAATCATGATTATTTATATCAAGTATGTGATATAAAGTATGTGATATAAAGTATGTGATATAGATATAAATATTATGTTTATTATATATATTAATAAATGATGGAATGACTTTTGTTTATTTGTAGATTATCTAACTAATACTTACTAAAATATATTACAATGAAAAAAACATTACTTTTTACATTCATTTTTCTTTTCAGTACGTTTCTATTTGCTCAAAAAACAAACGATAATGGAGGGAATGGCTCTAACACGCCCAATAATTCAAACAATAATTCTAGCGATATTGAAATTGATCATTTTATTATTGGTGGTAGTTTGGGCTTAGGTCCTATTTTAAGTACAAACCTCGTAAATACAGGGTTTATAGGTGAATCAACAATTGATTTTATGGTGCAAATGCGGCATCACAGGTTTGGACTTGGAATAACGAATACTTTAATGGGAACACCTGAAAATTTAGCTACATTATTATTTACTCTTGGAAAGGATAATGTTAATTTACATAAAGGATATTTTATTTATGAATGGTCTTTATTTAGAAGAAGCCCTATTAACGTTGGTGCTGGAGCAAAATTAGGAGCTTTTACAGTAGGAAATTATCCCGATACTACAAAATCAACTCTTTTTATAAGTGCTGGTCCTTATGTTGAGCTAGGAGCTCCAGGTTTTTTGCTATTTGTAAAACCCGAAATAGGATATAACTCTTATGATACAGGTTCGTGGAAAAAAGATTTATTTGTTATTGCAAATATTGGTTTCCGCTGGAAAATTATGACAGAAGAAGAGAAAAAAAGAAAACAAGACAAAAAGAAAAAGCGAAAGAAATAAAAGAGAATAAAAAAGGTATCAAACTATTTTGATACCTTTTTTTATTTAGAAAAAGTATTTTAATTCACACAAGAACCATTCTCCGTTTTGCCATTCGGACTAACAAAAGTTAGTTCTCCGCTTGGACTTTCGGCCATTAAAACCATTCCTTGAGATTCTATTCCTTTTAGTTTTCGAGGAGCAAGATTTATTAATACTAAAACTTGTTTTCCTATAATATCTTCGGGTTTAAAAAACTCAGCAATGCCCGAAACTATTACTCTTTTATCAATTCCTGTATCAACAGTTATTTTTAAAAGCTTTTTAGTTTTAGCAACTTTTTCGGCCTCAATAATTGTCGAAATTCTAATGTCATTTTTTTGAAAATAGTCAAAAGTAATTTCTTCTTTTTGCTCTGCTATCTCAATGTTTTCAAGCATATTGTCTGTTTTTGTTTTTTCTAATTTTGCAACCTGTTTTTCAATTTCTTTGTCTTCTATTTTTGAAAACAATAGCTCTGGTTTATTAATTTGGTGTCCTGCTTCTAAAATGTTATTAGAGTAAGCATTTTCCCAATTTTGCTTTTCAATATTAAGAAATCCTCTTATTTTTTCAGAAGAAAAAGGTAAAAATGGTTCACCTGTAATTGATAATATTGCAGTTATTTGTAACGAAACATTTAAAATAGTTTTAACTCTCTCGGCATCAGTTTTTATTAATTTCCAAGGCTCGCTGTCGGCTAAATATTTATTACCAATTCGGGCAATATTCATAAATTCTTTTAGTGCCTCTCTAAAATGATAAGTTTCAATATTACTTTCAATATTTTTAATGCTTTTGTTTATATCTTCAAAAACAGCCTTGTCTTCTTGCGTATATTCACCAGTTTCTGGTACAATTTTATCGTAATATTTATTTGTTAGTACTAGTGTTCGGTTAATAAAATTACCTAAAATTGCTACAAGCTCGCTATTATTTTTTGTCTGAAAATCTTTCCAAGTAAAATCGTTATCTTTTGTTTCGGGTGCATTTGCCGTTAGTACATATCGTAAAACGTCTTGCTGATTTGGAAAATCTACAAGATATTCGTGAAGCCAAACTGCCCAGTTTCTTGAAGTAGAAATTTTATCGCCTTCTAAATTTAAAAACTGATTTGCTGGAACATTTTCGGGTAAAATATAACTTCCTTCTTCTTTTAACATTGTAGGAAAAATTATACAATGAAAAACTATATTATCTTTTCCAATAAAATGAACTAGCTTAGTATCTTTGTCTTTCCAATATTTTTCCCAATCGGGAGTAAATTCTTTTGTTGCCGAAATATAACCAATTGGTGCATCAAACCAAACGTATAAAACTTTACCTTCGGCATTTTTCACAGGTACAGGTACGCCCCAATTTAAGTCTCGACTTACAGCACGTGGCTGTAAACCTTTTTGAAACCACGATTTACATTGTCCTAAAACACTAGGCTTCCATTCTTTATGGTCTTCTAAAATCCACTTTTCTAAGAAATCTTGATTTTTATCTAACTGTAAAAACCAATGTTTAGTGTTTTTTAGTTCTGGTTTAGCTCCACTTATTGCCGATTTAGGATTTATTAATTCTGTAGCATTTAGTGTTGTACCACATTTTTCGCACTGGTCGCCATAAGCACTTTCGTAGCCACAGTGAGGGCAAGTACCAGTAATATATCTATCTGCCAAAAATTGTTGAGCTTCTGGGTCGTAATATTGCTCGGTAGTCTTTTCAATAAATTTATTATTCTCTTGCATAGTTTTAAAAAACTCCGAGGCCGTATTATGGTGTTCTTCACTACTTGTTCGTGAGTATATATCAAATGATATTCCTAGTTCTTTAAAGCTTTCTTTTATTATATTATGATATTTATCAACAATATCTTGAGGTTTTACACCTTCTTTTTTTGCTTTTAATGTTATAGGTACGCCATGCTCGTCGGAACCACAAACCCAAATAACATCTTTATTTTTTTCTCTTAAATATCTAACATATATATCCGATGGTACATAAACTCCAGCTAAATGACCAATATGTACAGGTCCGTTTGCGTAGGGTAGAGCCGAAGTTACAAGGTATCTCTTAAAATCTTTCATGTGTTTATAATTGTGTATTATTTGTTGAACCTAAAAGTTCTAATTCTAATTTTTTGCTAAATTAATAAATCATTGATAATTAACAATAAATCAAATACCAAAGTTTATTGAATTATCTAATAATTAAGACAAAATTGTCTGCTAATATGACATAATTTCATAAAAATATTTTAAATATGTAAATATTGTCATCTATTTTTAAACGGTATGCAATTTGATTATTAGCATATCAGAAAACGAAATATAAATATTAATACACAAAAAGAATAAAATGGGAAAAGTTGAATTTTTAACAGAGGCGTCATTCAAAGAAAAAGTATTTAATTTTGAAGCAAATAAAGATTGGAAATTTGAAGGTGATTTACCTTGTATCATTGATTTTTATGCAGATTGGTGTGGACCATGTAAAACTGTAGCTCCAATTCTTGAAGAATTACAAGCTGAGTACGAAGGCAAAATAAATATTTACAAAATTAATACTGAAGACGAGAAAAACCTTGCAGGAATGTTCGGTATTCAAAGTATTCCTTCTTTATTATTTGTTCCTAAAGAAGGACAACCTCAAATGGCTGTTGGTGCATTACCAAAAGATACATTCAAAAAAGCTATTGCTGACGTTTTAAAAGTAGAGCAAGCTTAAGGAATGAAAGTTATTTAACATTCACTCCTAAATAAAATATATTTAAACATATTTTTACAAAAGCCGAAGATTATTCTTCGGCTTTTTGTGTATCTGAAAAAATAATATATCTTTATATTCGTTAATAATAAATATGATCATTCGTATAATTAACAAAGCTTTTTTGTTGAGTAATCAATTTTCTTTGTTTACCCCAACCCTTAAGGTAGCAAAGAAAATTAATTACTCCCTTTAGGGTTTGGGGTAATTAATTGATTTTCTTTTTATTAAAGAATACTTTGTAAGTTATATGGATAATCATTATAATAAATATAGAACACTCTAATTATGAAAAAAATACTTATATCATTATTGTTTGTAGCTTTTGCTTTTTCAGGCTTTTCGCAGCAGGTTGTCTTGTTAACCGAAAAAACTTTTAAGGAGAAGGTTTGGAACTACGAAAAAAATTCTAGCTTTAAATTTGAAGGTGATAAACCTGTTATTGTCGATTTTTATGCCGATTGGTGTAGTCCTTGTAAATTAGTTGCAAATAATTTAGCTGCTATACAAAAGCAACACGGTAATAATATCCAAGTTTATAAAGTTAATATTGATAACTCTGAAAAAATAGCTAATTTATTTAGTGTAAGAAGTATCCCTACATTACTTTTTATTAAGGCTGAAGGTAATTTAAAGAAAATTGTAAAATATAAAGATAAAGCTGGACTTGAAAAGCTTGTCAAAAATTATTTGGGGCTTTAGAATTTTTATAGCTTTAAAATTGTATATTTAACCACAAAGTAGCATAAAGTAATTTCACAAAGTTCCACAAAGAGAAAATTATAAACTTCGTGATACTTTGTGATTTTTTTTACTTTGCGAAACTTAGTGGTAAAAAGAGCTGGACTTGAAAAGCTTGTCAAAAATTATTTGGGACTTTAGAATTTTTATAGCTTTAAAATTGTATATTTAACCACAAAGTAGCACAAAGTAATTTCACAAAGTTCCACAAAGAGAAAATTATAAACTTCGTGATACTTTG
>JAOZLS010000269.1 GCA_029934705.1 Bacteroidales bacterium
AACAGTAAATTAAGAACTTATAGACTTTGAGGTTTCCTTAACGCAATGCTAGTGTAGTTTTTACTACAAACCTAAATGCACAAAAACTATCAAAAAAAATAACTCATATTACTGTAAAAAATGGGTTGTCGCATAACAATATATATGCAATAACTCAAGACAATCAAGGTTTTATGTGGATAGGCTCACAAAATGGACTTGACAAATATGATGGATACAAATTTTTATCGTATTTTCATGACCCTCAAGACTCAAGTTCACTTATCTCGGCCAATTTTGGCAAATTATTTACCGATTCAAAAGGTAGAATCTGGATAGGTACATATACAGGCGGACTAAGTTTATATATACCTTCCAATAATGAAATTCATCACTTTGTAAGTGATGCTAATGATAAAAAAGGCATTAGTAATGATTTAATAAGGTGCATTGCTGAAGACAAACAAGGAAATATTTGGATAGGAACTGCAAATGGATTAAATAAATTTATAGAAAAAGATAAAACTTTTAAAAAATATTACAGCGATGATAATGATGAATTCTCGTTAAACACTAAAGGTGTTGCAGATATAGCATTTGATAACAAAGGGAATATGTGGGTTGCCACAAACAAGGCTCTACACAGATTTAATTTGAAAACAGAAAAATTTTATAAATATTTAGTTGATAAAAATGACGAAAATAGTATTAATTCAATTCAAATAAAGTCGTTATTTATTGATAAAGATGACAATGTATGGATTGGTACTAGAAATGCTGGACTAAATGTTTACAATCAAAAAACTGATAAATTTACTCGATATAGAAACGACCCCACCAATCCTAAAAGTATTGGAGACAACAGAATACAATGTATATTTCAAGATTCTTATGGAACAATGTGGATTGGAACATACAAAAATGGTTTAAGTATTTTTAATACAGAAACAAAAGATTTTTCTCATATAAGAAATTCTACAGAAAATTATAAAAGTCTTAGTTCAAATACAATCGAAGCAATTTTTGAAGATGATGCGGCAAACCTTTGGGTAGGAACTCGTGGTGGTGGTATCAATATTTTTGACTTAAAACCTCAAAAATTTTATAATATCGAAAAAACAAGACAAAATAATACACTACCAAACCCTATTGTTCAAGCGTTTTATCCAGAAAATGACAGTATTATTTGGATTGGAACAAAAGGAGGACTTGCTAGGCTTAATACTAAAAATAATAAACCAAAATATTTTTTCTCTAATAATGATGAAAACTCTATTAGTAATGATAGAATTAGAGTAATTATTGGCGACAATGATAATAACATTTGGGTTGGAACATATAGAGGTGGACTAAATAAAATATCTAAAAAAAATGGAAATTATGAATTTACACATTTTAAAGCAGATAAAAACAGCATAAATTCTATTACAGGAAACCAAATAAATAGCTTATTAATTGATAAAAGTGATAATTTATGGATAGGCTCTAATGGTGGGGTCGATAAATTAACAACCGACTATAATGGTAATTCTTATTTTGAAAATTTTATATATTCTGAAACAGATAAAAATACAATAAGTAACAGATATGTACTATATATATATGAAGATAAAGATTTTAATATATGGGTTTGCACATCGGGAGGGCTAGATAAATACATGCCTGAAACAAATACCTTTAAGAGATATGCCAATAAAACATCTGGAAAAAATGATATAGATGCAAATGCTTTTACTAATATTTTTCAAGATTCCGATAATAATTATTGGACAGGAACATCTGGTGGCGGTTTATATCAATTTGATCCTGAGGCAGGAACTTTCACACCATACTCCGACGGAAGTTCTAAAACAGGAAGTATAATGAGTATTCAAGAAGATAATAATAATAATCTTTGGATAAGTACACTTAAAGGAATATCTAAATTCTGTTTAAAAGAACACACATTTATAAATTACGATATTACAGATGGTTTATCGGAGTCGGGATTTAGCCGAAACGCTAGTTGTAAAACAAAAGATGGAACTTTATATTTTGGAAACATTTCAGGATACACAATTATTAAGCCTAACAAAATACAAGCAAATCCGCATAAGCCTAAAGTAGTTCTTACAGATTTTAAAAAGTTTAACAAATCAATTTTCAATAATAGAAACTCATTTTCGGCAAATACAGCGTCATACACAACAAATTTGAATTTAACTTACGATGACTATGTAATATCGTTTGAATTTGCAGCTTTAGACTTTACCAACCCAGGTAAAAATCAATACTCATATAAACTAGAAGGCTTTAATAAAGAATGGATTGACTTTGGAAACCAACGAAATATAATGTTTACCAACCTACAACCTGGAAATTATAAATTAATAATTAAAGCAACAAATAATGACGGTATATGGTGTAGTCCAGAAGATGTAGCATCAATAGACATATACGTAAAACCCCCTTTCTGGAGAACATGGTGGTTTTATTCAATATTAGGTATTATCACTTTATTATCTATTTATCTTTATACAGTTATTAGAACAAAACAACTTAAAGAAAAAAATGAAATATTAGAGCAAAAAGTAAAACAAAGAACAATACAATTGCAAGAATCAAATAAAGAACTTGAAAAGCTATCAGTTGTTGCACGAGAAACAAACAACTCGGTTACAATTATGGATGGGCAAGGAAATTTTCAATGGATAAATGAAGGTTTTTCTAAAATATTTGGATATAAAAACTTAGATGATTTTAAAGCACAAATGGGCGGTAATATATTAAAAGGTAAATTTACTATTGAAACTGTTAATGCTGTAAAAAAGGTTATTCAAACAAAGAAAGCATTAATTATTAAAACCAGAATAATTGATAAATACGACAAAGAGAAATGGCTTCAAACAGCTTGGACACCAATTCTTGATAATAACAATGAAATATCTCAAATAATATCTGTTGACTCCGACATTACAGAAATAATAAATGCAGAAAACGAAATTATTAAACAACGAAACATTCTTGAACAAAAAAATATTGAAATTAACAGACACAACGACGATATAAAAAGTAGTATTAGATATGCTGAAACTATTCAAAAATCAATATTACCCTTAAAAAAGAAATTCGATAGATTCTCAGAAAACTTTATTGTATATTTACCTAAAGACATTGTTTCTGGAGATTTTTATTGGTATGCAGAAACGGAAGAATATCATTTTGCAGCTGTTGTTGACTGTACAGGACATGGCGTACCAGGAGCATTTATGTCGATTATTTCGAGCAGACTATTTAATAAAATTGTAAAAGATAATAATGTACTCGACCCTGCAAAAATCTTAGTATCGCTTAATGAATATGTAATTTCGACATTAAACCAAAATGAAACAGGAAATAGAGATGGCTTAGATGTTGGACTTATTAGAGTTAAAAAAACAAATGGAACAGAAAAAATCAACGAAGTTCTTTTTTGTGGAGCAAAACAAGATATGCTATATTACAATAATGAGAAAAAAAAGATAGAGAGAATTAGAGGAACAAGAAAAGCAATTGGAGGAGTTTCGTCAAAAAGAAATAAAGCTAAGTTTGAAAATTACAAAATAGATCTTAATGAAGGAGATTCAATATATCTTTTATCTGATGGCTATAAAGACCAAAACAACCCTGAAAGAGAACGTTTTGGAACAAATAGATTAACTATATTGTTAGAAGAAAGTATAAATTTACCAATGGACTCTCAGAAAGATATTATAATTAATATTCTTGAGAAATTTAAAAATGGAGAAAAAAATAGAGATGACATTACAATATTAGGTTTAAGATTTTAAAAAATCCACCCTATAAATAGTGTATTTCATAAAAAAATAATATATTAATAAAAATTCATTTAGTTTGTTTAAATGAATTTTTATATTTTTGGGGGAAATTTCAAACCCGACATATAATACTTTAAAATATGAAAAATATTAAAATATTTACCATAATACTATTATTGTTTATAATTAGTATTAAAAGTACTACAGCTCAAATGTATATTGATTTAAGTAGTGCAATTCTTAATGCCGAAGATGTTGACTCATTAGACTTAAGTGGTGCTTTTATGGATGAGCTTCCCGCTGAAATTGGTGAATTAATTAATCTTAAATATCTTAATATCTCATTTAATAGCTTTAAAACACTACCTGCTGAAATTGGCAAACTAGCTAGCCTTGAAACTCTTATTGCAAATGACAATATAATTAAAATACTGCCCGAAGAGTTTGGAGACCTATCTTCGCTAAAAACATTAAACCTATACAACAATAAAATAGCCCTACTACCTAAAAATTTTGCAAACCTAACTTCTTTACAAAAATTAATATTAAAAGGAAATAAGCTCATAGAAGACCCCAAAGCTATATCAAAACTTATAAACCTTGAATACCTAGATATTTCTGAAAATAAACTAATAACAATACCAGTATTAAAAGGTCTTGAAAAATTAAAAATTTTAAGGGCAAACAAAAATAAATTTGTTGAATTCCCTAAAGGATTAAAAAAAATGCCAAACCTTGTTGAATTATATATTGGTCATAACAAAATTGAAATTTTACCAAATGATTTAGAAGATTTTACTTCGCTTAAAGTATTTGATTTTGAATATAATAAAATAAAAGAAATTCCTGCTGTTATATATGAACGTACTAATTTTAGTACACTAAACTTAGGTTTTAATAAATTAAAAACTATACCAGACGGACTTCATGGTATGAAAAGCCTTAAAAATTTAGATTTAAGAGGAAATAAAATTAAATATGCTATACTACAGTCATTTATGGACTCAGTACCACATATCGAACTTAATTTAAGATTAAACACAACCGAATTGCAATTATCTACAGAATACACCTCAATGGAAGAGGCTCTTAAAAATCCTGAAAAAGTTTATATCTTATCTTTAATAAATATGCCGGTAATACCTGTAGAAATTAATAAATTCAAAAATTTACAATCACTTTCATTAGAAAGCAATAATTTGAATAAAATTCCTTTTCAAGTTTTTGAACTTCATAACCTCGAAATATTAAAGCTTGCACAAAATACTATAACAATTTTACCCAAAAGCATAAATAAACTAAAACATTTAAAAGTACTTGATTTAAGAGACAACCAACTTAGCGATATACCACCAGAAATAGGCGATTTAAAAGAGCTTCAATATATAGACTTACGAATGAATAACCTTATATCATTACCTCCTGAAATAGGAAATTTAGTAAGTCTGGAAATACTTAGTATTGAGTCAAATAGTATTACTCAACTACCATCCGAAATTGGAAATCTGAAAAACTTGGTTACATTATATGCTGCCAAAAATAAACTAACATCCCTACCAAAATCAATAGGAGAACTAAATAAAATTACAGAAATGGACATTAGCCAAAATGTTAACTTGTCTGAGTTACCTGCCGAAATGGGTAAATTATCAAGCTTAATTCAACTTTTTGCTGGCGATAACAATTTACATTCTGTACCAAAAGAATTGGCTAATATTCCAAACCTATCTTCAATTAATTTAAGAGGTAATTTTTTAACAGATTTACCTATGGAATTTGCTCAGTTACCATATTTAGTTATTGTAAATATTAGCTCAAATAAATTTGAAAAAATTCCTGATGTTATTACTAAAATGGAATATCTAAATAAATTAGACATAAGCGACAATAAAATAACTGAACTTCCTGCTGAAATTAAAAATTTAAAAATGCTTGAAGAGTTTATTTTATATGGAAACATGCTTAAATCGCTACCTAAAGAAATTGGCGACATGGAAAGCCTTGCTGTTTTAAATTTATTTGGAAACCAAATAAAAAAACTACCTAAA
>JAOZLS010000040.1 GCA_029934705.1 Bacteroidales bacterium
AATATAAGAAACAAGCTGAAAATCAGAAAGTTTTAACTTAGTAAAGTAGTAATATTATCAATATAATATATCCTAATGCACCTTCATCAAAAGTATATATATTGTTAGCTTATATTTCAGGTACATTTTTCATTTTTTTAATTTATTATTTTTCATTTTTCATGAGTTTATATAAAACATGTGGAAGTGTTGAGTTTAATAAACAATATTATATATATAACAATAACAACATGCCAGTCAGAGATATAAAGAAGTTAACAGTAGTGTATAATAGTTATTATGGTGAGACTCTTTCTAGAATGAGTGTAAAAAAAGGAGATAATAATAGAATAAGGATAGAAAAAAATGATGGACAAATATTATCAGCAACATTTCTATTGGAAAGAAGAGTCGAACTGATGTTCTTAAAGAATATGATAAATCATTATAATAGTTTAGGGGTGAGTGTTGTACATAATATAAAATAATGTTTTCATGAGATTAACCCTGCTGAGCTGACTATGTAAAATGAAAAACAAAAAGCAAAGCATTCTAAGAAAAAAGCAAATGTTTTTGTATAAATTTTTCAATAGATGCCTTTTTTTTGAAAGAGAAAACAGCTAAGTTGCAAGGCACTTTCAAAGTGCCATGCAACTAACTAACACCAACAATGTCTATTATTTCAATAAAAAACCTGTTATTTGTGATACAATTGTGATATAGTGATTTCATTTTGCCCTATATTAGCTCATTATTTAGCAAAAATGCTTAGTTTTTATTTCTGAATTTACTAAAATTCAGTAAAAGTGTGATAAAAGCTTGTTTTTAAGCGGTTTAAGGAGTTTTTGCTTTTTTTGAACACAATCCTATAATTAAAGCTGTTGTGTTGATTTACAGACCATTACTAAAATGTATATATTGTTATTATAAAATAGTTTTGTAAGGGAAGACTCTAAAACAAAAAAAGTTGAAAATAACAATTTAGCTTTGTTACTTTCAACTTTACAACTTTTAACTATATTATTTATATAGCGTCTGTTTCTACAATTTTGGCTAAAACATCTGGGTAAGGAATAAATAATAATTGTTTACCTTCATATTTAATTTCTTTACCAGAAAATTCTTTGTAAAGTACAGTGTCGCCAATAGCAATACCAGGATTTTCAATATTTCCAATAGCAACAACTTTGCCTGTTGGCTGCTTTTCTTTAGCCGACTCAGGAATAATAATACCACTAGTTGTAGTTTGTTCCCCTTTTATCGTTTCTAATTCCAATAATACGTTATCGTTTAAAGGCTGAAGTTCTTTCATCTTATTATATTTTAATGTTTAATAATTTATTTTATATGTGATTTTTGGCAAAAGTAATAAATATTATCCATTATGCCAGATTAAGTAATTTGTCAATTTTAGCTTTATCAAAACCTATAATAACTTGCCCACCAATTAATGTTTGCGGAACGCCTTGTTGTCCGCTACGTTTAACCATTTCTTCGGCAGCTTTTTGGTCTTTTGAAACATCAATATCTCTAAATCTAATTTTATTTTCTTTTAAATACAGCTTTATTTTTGTACACCACGAGCAACTTGGTGTAGAATATATTACCACACTTTTTTGAGATTTTATTTCTGAATTTGAACTGTAAAATTCATTATTAAAAATTGAATTATAGAAATTTGAATCGTTGCATCCTTTGTAAACACTAATAAATTTATCTTTATTAAAACTCAGTAATGAAGGAGCTGATTTTATATTGTATTTTGAGTGAATATCTTTAACAACATTAACATCTACAGTAAATACATTAATGTTTTTTGTTTTGCTAATGGCTTCTGCTATATTATTGTATGCACATTTACTCGTTTCATTTTCACCTTTATAAATAAGAAGAAATGAACTTTCTAAATTCTTTATTTTTGCTGAAAAATCTTTGTATGAAGAAATATTTTGCATCTTTATTTTACTTTTATTTTCTTAAAAGTATCAATAGCTGTGCCATACAGGCAAATGCTGAAAAAAAGTCTTATGTTTAGTAAACTCACGCTATTAGATGACAAAATGACAATTTATGAAAAAGAGGAAATTATATTATATTTAATTGCAAAATGCTGTATTTCAGATAATTTAAACTTAGTTAAAAATGCAACTATGTTTTTTTGTAAAAAAATGTTAAAATAAATAGGTTGAAAAAGCAATACACATTTAAAAACTTAGTTATATTTGTTTTTTTATAGAGATATAAATTAAAAAAACCTTTGTTTAATAAAAATTAAAAGTTTATGAAAAGAAAATTATTTTCGATCTTTATTATAATCCTGTTCGTAGGGTTTAATAATGTATCTTTTGGGCAAAACATCACAGGTAAAGTTGTTGACAAATCAACAGCCGAAGATGTTATAGGTGCTGTTGTTACTATTGACGGAACAACTATTGGCACCGTTACTAATACAGATGGAACATTCTCTCTTGTTGCAAATGCAGGAGATTTGAAAGTTAAAATTTCATTTATTGGATATGTAGAACAAATTGTTTCTGTAACTATGGTTGAAGGAAAAGACCTAAACATGGGAACAATACAACTAGAAGCCGATGCAGTTGGCTTAGACGAGCTACTTGTTGTTGCAAATTTTGCAAAAGATAGACAAACAGCAGTTGCTTTTTCTACAATTGCACCAGAACTAATTATGGAGAAACTTGGAACACAGGAATATCCAGAAATTTTAAAATCAACCCCAAGTGTTTATACAACAAAAACTGGAGGAGGATATGGCGACGGTAGAATAAACATGAGAGGTTTCGACGGAAACAACATTGGAGTATTAATTAATGGAGTACCTGTTAACGATATGGAATGGGGAAAAGTTTACTGGTCAAATTGGGCTGGACTTTCTGATGTTACTAGAACAATGCAAGTACAAAGAGGATTGGGCTATTCTAAATTAGCATTATCTTCGGTTGGAGGAACAATTAATATTCTTACAAAAACTACCGATGTTAAAAAAGGTGGTTCAGTATTTTATGCGATTGGAAACGATAACTATGTGAAAAAATCATTTACTATTTCAACAGGTTTAACCGAAAAAGGTTGGGCTGTTACAGCTAGTGGTTCTCAAACTTCGGGCGATGGTTATGCACAAGGAACTAACTTTAATGGCTATGCTTATTTCTTTAACCTATCAAAAAGATTAAATGATAAGCAAACATTAGCGTTTACTGTTTTTGGTGCTCCACAGTGGCACAACCAAAGAGGAATGCACAACATTCAAGAGTATAGAGACCAACCAGAAGGTAGATTATATAACTCGAATACTGGTTTCAGAGATGGTGAGGTTTTTAACGGAGCTTATGCTTATAATAACTATCATAAGCCACAAGCGTCAATTAATCATACATGGGCAGTAAATAGAACAACAAATCTTTCAACATCTATATATGCTTCACAAGGAAGAGGTTATGGTAGAAGAATGGCAGGAACAAATACTGCTGCTTTATCAATAGGTTACCCAACAGGAATTGTTGGTGATGGTGTTTATACAACTGGTGAAGGTTACTTAGATTATGACAGAGTAATTGCTGAAAATGACACAGCAAGAAATGGTTCTAATTTAATTTTCTCGAAAGGATATAATTCACATGACTGGTATGGTATTGTTTCATCATTAACTACAAAAGTAGGCGATGTAAACGTTACAGCTGGTGTTGATGGAAGATATTATAAAGGATACCATTACTACGAAATTGATGATTTAATGGGAGGCGATTATTTTATTAAGGCAGACGGAAACCCAAATAGAGATAATACTACACCTTTATATGTTGGCGACAGATATGATAAAAATTATTATGGTGAAGTTGTTTGGGGAGGTTTATTTCTTCAAGGCGAATATACAAGCGATGCATTTTCAGCATTTGTATCAACCGCAGTTTCGGAGTCAATGTACAGAAGAACAGATGAAATGAATTATCTTATAGGTGAACACCAAACAGAATGGCAAAATTTCTTAGGATATAGTGCTAAAGGTGGTCTTAATTATAATTTAAATGATAACCATAATGTATTTTTTAATACAGGTTATTTTTCAAAAGCACCTTTCTTTACTTATGTATTTATTAGCGATAATGAAATTAACCCTGACCCACAGTTCGAAAATGTTTTTTCAACTGAATTAGGGTACGGATTTAGAAAAGGAGCTATACAAGCTGACCTTACATTATATAGAACAATGTGGATGAACAAATCATACTCTAAGCAAATAACAAATGATGAAATCCTTAATATGGTTGGTCTTGATGCTTTACATCAAGGTGTTGAATTTGAATTAACTTACACTCCTACTAAAAAAGTAGATATTAGAGGTATGATTTCTGTTGGAGACTGGAAGTGGAATAACGATGCTGTTGCAAATGTTGTTTCAACTGAAGGTGAATTAATGGACGTTCTTCCTATATATTCTGGGGGAGTTCATGTAGGTGATGCTGCACAAACTACTGCTGCTATAGGTATTAATGCTGAGGTTTTACCAAAACTAAAAGTTGGTATGGATTTTAACTATTACGACAGACTTTATGCTAATTTTGGTATTGAAGGAAGAACTGTTGAAACTGATGCAGGAGTTGATTCTTGGTTAATGCCAAGTTATAATTTATTAGACTTTAACGTAAAATATAGATTCAAATTAGGTAAACTAAACTCAACTCTATACGGAAAAGTAAATAATTTATTTGATGTTGAATATTTAGCTGAGTCTAAAGATGGATCTTCACATACTGCCATGGATGCGTCAGTTTATTATGGATATGGAAGAACGTGGTCTTTAGGCTTAAAAATTAACTTTTAATTAACTAAAAACAATAAATAATGAAAAAATATATAATTTTAATATTTATAGCATCTCTTTTCTTTACGGCCTGCGACCCAACTGCTGACGTTTATGATGAGTTAGATGTTGAGTATGGTGGACCTTACCATGAAACAGGCTTAGACTACATTTTTACAATTGCTGATTATAAAGCAGCATCTGAAGCAGCTGTAAATGTTGCTGTAACAACAGAAGATACTGCATGGGCTGAAAGTATTGAGAATTACAGAAGCTTTAATGATAAATATACAGCTAATGAGTTTGCTCCTGCTGTTTTATCATCAAATTTTCCTGAATTAAAAGAAGGTTCAGCCATGATAGTTAAATATAACCAATATATTGGACAAATGTATGGTGATATTGCAAGCGTAACATTAACAAATGACGACTATATTGCAATGGGAGGAACAACTGCAGATACATTATGTTTTGTTGAAGCTGATAATCCTGATGATTATTTACCTGAATTTCTTTTAGGAGAATATCCAAGTGCAACAGAAAATAATTATGTTGAAGTAACTTATAAATATCCTGATTATAATACTAAAGCAGGAAGCTTTTATATGTTTGATGGAACAGTATGGTCGTTAGTTGAAGGCTCTTATGTGCTTTCAAGAAATGATTATGATTCTATGGGTGAAGACTCAGGGCAACCAGGAAATTATAATAATTTTTCTGATGATGCAGCTCCTGCTGATTATCTCCCTCAGTTTTTAAGAACTCAATATCCTTATGCACAGGCAGATGATGAACTAATACTTGTTATTCATTATTATGGAAATGAAACATCTGTTTATGCAGTTACTTGTATGTATGATGGAGCGGATTGGCAAATTAATTTCCCAGGAGTAAAAACGTCTGCACAATTTGTATATGCAAATGATAATTGGGTTTTTGACCCGACTGTTAATCACACAATGAATTCTGATGACTTTTGGATAATTGTAAATTATATTAAAGATCACTCAACCCTATCTGTATATCTTGATGAAGAATATCTTAATTCTGAATATTATTATGGATCTTCTGCTTATTATGCAAACTTTGATATGAGAGTTTCTAAGAGAAAATCAAATGATCCTTTAGGATTACTAGATGGAATGACTGATGACGAAATTTCAACTGAAATATATTCAAGATTAGACGAAGCTCTTATTATTTATGCTGAAACTAGTTTTTCAGCTGCAGTGCCAGTTGTTGATGGAATACAGGTGTATTACATCATTACTTATGATGTTTTTAATGATAATTATGAACACGAACTTATTACTGCAAAACTAAAATGTATTGGCGAAGGTCAATTCGAACTAGTTGAAGAATAATCATAAATATTTTATTCTCTAATTTTTCGAGTAAAACAATTATAAATATTTAAAAGCCCTTTCTTATTATAAGAAAGGGCTTTTTTTTTATTAAACTTTCTACAGATTGTATGTATCATTCCTACGGAATTCAAAAACCTAAATAATTTATTTACACGGATTAATATCCGTGCCTATAAGCACAACATCCCTACGGGATTTGGCTATAGAATTATAATTTTGGAGTCTTATATTTTTCCTGTAAAACTACATATTTATATGGTCTAATATTTTTTTTGATGCACCTAGTTTTTTTTCAACATAATGTAAAGCATTTCCTCCAGCAGTTAGCCTATCTATTTCGTTTTTAATGAAATTATTGGTTATTTGTTCAAATTCTGTATTGTTTTTTATACAAAATGCAGCTTGACGCTCAATTAATTCTACTGCTTCATTAAATTTTTGATATTTAGGACCAATAATAATAGGTATGCCAAATACAGCTGCTTCCAATGTATTGTGTATTCCTGCACCAAATCCGCCACCTATATAAGCAATGTCGGCAATTGAGTATAGCGATGATAAAAGTCCAATATTATCAACAATAATTATATTTGTTTCATGTATGTTTTCATTATTTATTTCAGAATATTTTAATGAATTAACTTTTAAACTCGCCTGAATTTTTTTTATGTGAGCCTGCTCTATTTGGTGTGGAGCAATTATATATTTTATTTTTTTGTTAGTACTATTGATAAAGGATGAAATAATATTTTCGTCTTCAGCCCAAGTGCTACCTGCAATAAATAGTAAATTATTTTTTTTAAAGTTTTTTAAAACACTTAAATCTTTAGGTTTCTTTGCAATTTTAAAAACTCGGTCGAACCTAGTATCGCCAGTAATAGTTACGTTAGTAATATTTATTTTTTCTAGTAGTTTTTTAGATTCTAAGTTTTGGACAAAAAGATGAGTAAAATTATTAAGAATTTTACGATAGAATCCTCCATGTTTTTTAAAGAACATTTGTTCTTCTCTAAAAATACCTGAAATTAAATAAGTAGTAATATTCTTTTTGTTAAGAGTTTTTAAAAAGTAATACCAAAATTCGTATTTTACAAAAATTGCAATATCAGGATTAATGTTTTGAATGAATTTTTCGGCATTTACTGGGGTGTCGAAGGGTAAATAGCAAATGTAATTCGCAAATTTGTAATTTTTCATTATTTCGTAGCCCGAGGGTGAAAAGAAACTAATTACGATGAATGTGTTATTATTTTTTGTTTTAATTTCTTCAATAATTGGTCTTGCTTGTTCAAATTCGCCTAGTGATGCACAGTGGAACCATATTGTTTTTCTATTAGATTTTGGAATTATTGTATTTTTTTGTTTATTAATCCCGGTTATTCGGAGTTTTGCTTTATTATTAAATAAAGAGGCTATGGTTGTAAGTAATTTATATAAATGTATTGCAGCTAAGTATAAAAACCCCATTTTAAATTGTTTGCTGATAAGTGTAAAAATTCAATATATATCAATTTTTGGTATTCTATATAACAAATACAAAAATAGATATTAGTATTTAGATTTTATTCAATTCTATAAGAATATTACTTTATCTAATTACTAATATCTACTTGTTAATTATTTATTTAATCAAAATATGTAATTATTTTGATTGTTATCAAGTTTAATCTATTTAAAAGAAGATTTAGGACTTGGTTTGTCAAGGATAACAACAGTAATACAGCCTCTTTCTTGTTTTAGTTGTTTTTTTACACCAGATCCATCATCACCTTGAGGAACAGGTAATACTTCAATAATAATTTTTAACGATGTTGACGTTACAGGATAAAAATCAAAATAAGGGTGTACGTCTTTATTTTTATTTTCGTCCCAGTAATCTCTTAATACAGCAGTACCTTCTTCGTTTGTTCTACTTTCGCCAGGTAAATCAAGTATTGTTTCGTGAGTGCTTTGGTCAATTATTTTAAAGTTTACACGATTATTAAAAACAGCTCCTGCATAAAATTTTAATCTATAGTCTTTACCTTTAGTAAGAGGTAATATAAATTCATAATTATTTCCTGTAACACACATTGCACTGCTAGACTGGTCATTATAAGCATAAGGGGCAGCTGGTTTCCTGAATTTAAAGAAACTTGAGCAATCGCCTTGAGCAGATGCCCAAAGTGGTAATTGCATTATTATTGCTAGAAGAGTAATTTTTATTAATTTCATAATTAAAAATATTAATTTGTAAACTGTTAATAGGTGTTAAAGTTTAAACGTCATTTGCAACTATTTTATTTCTTACATTACTAATTGTCTTTTTTAATAGAAGAAATTGCTCTTTAGTAATTACAATTTTTGTTGTTCCTCCTACAATTATTTGATTCTCTTGAGCTCCTGTTTTTACAGGTGCTTCAACTTTTATTACTTCTAGTTGGTCGTAAACATCTTTTATAGGTTTAAGTTCTTCTATTATTGTTTTAATGTTTCTATCATTTTGTCTTTGCTCTAGTGATAGAATTAAGTTTTCAAAAACATTTTTTTGGTCTGCAATTAATTGAATTGTAACATCATTTTCTTTGTATTCATCTACTAAATTTACTACAATATAAAGACTTTCAATCCAACCTCCTACAGATATTAATGCCATAGAATTTTTTCTGTCATTTTGTTCAAGAAATTTAACTATGTCATAAAATGTATCGTTGGTTATTCTTAAAAGAGAATCGTTATTTTCGGGAATATGGTTAATCCTTTTCAGTAGGCTTTCATTAAAAATTGCCGAAATTCCGATTTTATCGCTTAATGATCGTACAATTTTAAAGTACTCTACAGCTTCGTTAGTTTTTTCAAAAGCAGCTGTATAAGCTAAGTCGGCAGAGTATATCCCAAAGCCTATCTCCTTAGATTTGGTGTCTAAATACTTGTCAATATTCTCTTTAGAGTTTAATACATCGGCCGAAAATTGTATATTCTCGCCAGAAAGCAGAGAAAACATATCGCGAGGTGATGGAATTAAATATGTTATAATATTATCTTCGGTAATATGAGTAGTGTTGTTATCACTAGTGTCATTCCCACTATTATTTCCGTTAGTATTGTCGCCTTTGCAATTGCTAAAAATTAATGCTACCGACATCAATAATAATAAACCTAGGGTTTTGTGAATTTTAGTCATCAGTTAATTATTTGGATTTGTAAAAGAAACACTAAGTTATAAAAGTTTTAGTTAAAATCCCATTTTTTCATAAAAATATTTTTTTATAAGCTATTTTTATAAGTATTTTGAGACTTTTTTTTACAAAAACAAAAAGCCCAAGAAGATTTCTTGAGCTTTTGTTGACCCACAAGGATTCGAACCTTGGACGACTGGACCAAAACCAGATGTGTTACCGTTACACCATGGGTCAATTTTGAGGTGCAAAGATAGAAAAAAAATATTATGAGCAAAAGAAAAGATGTTTTTTTTGCTTATAATTTTGGAAAAAATTAAATTTTTATGCCAAATATTAGAATATCATCCACTTGCTTGTGGGGTTGGTTTGTTTTATCTTTAAAAGCCATCCAATTTTCCAGTATATTTTCTAGATATTGTTTTTGTTCTGTTGCTGGCTTTTGATGAATTTCGGTTAAAGTATTTTTAAATCTTTTTGATAAAAATTTACGACCTTTTTCTCCACCAAATTGGTCTTGGTAACCATCGGAGTATGCATATAATACATCGCCTTCTTTAAGTTCTACCTTATGGTTTGTAAATGGTTTTTCTTTATGATGAATTCCTATTGGCATTCGGTCTGCTTTAATTATTTCTTGCTTTTTATCGCGAATTATTATTAGTGGATTGTTTGCTCCTGCATATTGTAGGCTCATTTTCTTTTTGTTTAGTATAAGTAACGAAATATCCATTCCGTCTTTTTGTTCTTGAGTGCGTCCTGTTTGCCTAAGTGCTTTTTTTACTTTATTTCTAAGCTTATCTAGTATTAATCCGGCATTATCAAATTTTGTTCTGGTAACAATTGCGTTTAAGAATGAAATGCCAAGCATACTCATAAATGCACCTGGTACACCGTGTCCTGTACAGTCTGCTATTGCAATTATTATGTAGTCGCCAATTTTTTTTGACCAGTAAAAGTCTCCACTTACTATGTCTTTAGGTTTGTATAATAAAAAATGTTCAGGAAAATCTTTTATCATAATATCTAATGGAGGTAATATTGCAGACTGAATTCTTTCTGCATACTTTATACTTGCAGTAATTTCTTCATTTATATTTTCGATTTCTTGTTTTTGCTCAAATATTTCATTATTAGCATTTTGTAGATATTCCTTTTGTGCTGTAATTTCTTCATTTTGAAGATTTAATTCTTCGTTTTTTTCTTGAATTTGTTTTTTTTGCTTTGCTAATTTTCTATTAGAACGCCTACTCATTATTAATGCGTAGAAAATTAATGCTGAAATTATTATTACAAGTCCAAAAATCCATTGAAATTTTTGTCTTGCTTGCTGATTTTTTTCAAGTTCAAGGTTTTGTTTGTCGGAGTTGCTTTGCAAAAGGGCTACCTCTTTTTCTTTTTCTCTTTTTTCTGTTTCTTTTTGTTTGAGTTGCAAGTTTTGTATTGCCTTTTGGTTTTCTAGATTTTTTATTTGTTGTGCATTTATTAAGGCTTCGTGCTGTTGTTTTGCTAATTTTATACTTTGTTCCAGTCTGTTGCGTTCACTTGTTTCTAGTTCCTTTTCTTTTATTAAAAGTTCTAGTTCTTTTTCTCTCTTTTCTGCTTCTAGTTGAAATTGTGTTAGAGCTAAATTCTTAACTTCTTGCTCGGTAAGCTGTAATTTTAGTTCTTTTTCAGATTTTTCTAGCTCATATATTTTTTGCGATAATTTTTGGTCGTGTATTCTTTGCTCAAAAAGAATTGAGTCGTTAATTTGTAAGTGCTTTTTGTAAACGTCAAGTGCTTGTTCGTAGTCGTTTCCCGATTGTAATATTTTTGAGTATGTTTTATAGCAACTACCTAATATCTTTTTATTTTTTATTTTTTTAGCGTATTCTATTGACTCTTCACTAAAAATTGATGCATTATAAATGTCGCCTGATTCATAATACATTAAAGCAATTATATTAGATGTTTTTGCAATTTCTTGGTTGTTCTTTTCTGTTTTCCAAATTTTTAGAGCTTTATTGGTGCTTATTATTGCCTCTTGTGTGTTTTGATTATTTTGATGGCACATTCCTATATTCATTAAGGTATATGCATAATATTTTTGATTAAATTCTGCTTTTTCGGCTAAAAAAAGTGATTCGTTAAAACCTGCTAGTGCGTTGTCGTATTCTTTTAGATTTAGGTATAAATATCCTATATTATTCATAGTATAGGACATTTGTTCATAGTCTTTTTGTTTTAAATATAAGTCGTAAATATCAAAATTGGCATTAAGGGCTTCTTTGTATTTTTTGTCTCGCTTATAAGTTATGTTTAAGTATTTATGCGACCTTATTATTAAAGGAGTATCTTCTTTTTTTGATGCTTCTTCAATAAGTTTATTATAATAACATATTGTGCTATCGTTATTTTTTGTATAAAAATAGGAATTTGCTGTTTTCTCTAATATTTTTATTGTTGTTTTATAATCGGACTTATTCTTTTTTGCATAGAAGTATGATTTTTTACTTGCAATGGCTGCTTTATTATAAGCTTCTACATTATAATATATATAAGAAATTTGTGAATAAATATCAATTAAGTTTTTTGTGTTATTTGTTTTTTCATAAAAGTTTGCAGCACTTAAAAAGTACCTTAGCGAGAGCTTCGTTTTTTCCTTTTCTGAGTATATTAAAGCTGCTGTATATCTACATTCACCTTCGGTTTCGTTGTCTTGCGAAATTGCAGAAAATTTTAAGGCCTCGTTAATATTTATTATAGCCGAATCGTAGTTGTTATTATAATTATTTGTAATAGCTAGGTTTTTATAATATATGGCTTTTTGGACATTAGTTTCCTGTGCCAAAATAGTTGTTATTTTGACTAATAGAATTACTATAAATAGTATTTTTTTTATAACTTTAATCATGAAAATTGTTGTTCATAATTAATTCATATCAAATGTCATTCCTAAACGAACATTTCTTCCTAATTGGGGGTTTATTTTTAAATCTAAGTCGTAACCTGTTGCACCTATACCTCCATAATTTTCATTAAAAAAGTTTATTATTTTTATATACATGCTTAGGTTATTACTTAATTTATAACCAACTATAATATCAACATCTAAAAAACCTTTTACATCTGTAATTCCCATGCCTTCAATAAGGTCTAGTGAGCTTTCCCATTTGCTTGACCAGTATGTTAGTGCTTTAAAGTAGGATTTTTTACTTGGTTTCATATCAATTTTTATTTTGCCAGAGTGAAATGGTATAAATTTTAGCGAATCGATACTTATTTCTGGCGAAATTTCATTTAATTGAGAAATTGTTAATCCTACTTCAATATTTACATGATATGGTTCTATAATATCTTTTATTGTAAGGTATATTTCACCTCCAAATATTTCTGTTTCTATTTTATTACTGTTTATAAATGTTCGTGCAGGTTCATCAACAGGGTTTGCTGCTAACGGAAAACCTAATGCTACAGGATTTATGTATGAATTAATTATTTGATTATTTATTTTGTTGTAATATAGTGATATGTCGAGATATACTTTTTCTGAAAAAGTTTTTCTGAAACCTAATTCATAGGCTTGAAATTTTTCTGGCTTTAAATCGTCATTAGGTATTACTGCATAATAAATGCTGTCAAGATTTTGACCATAATCAAATGATAATGAGTTATATGCCATGTTTGGTGCTGGAGCTCTAAATGCTCTGCCATAAGAAGCTCTAATTGCAGTTTTATGGTTTATCTTGTATAAATATGCAATTCTAGGGTTTAAACTATATCCGTATATTGTATTATAATCGTGCCTAATTCCGCCCATTAGCGAAACTTTTTTATATACATAGTATGTTTGAATAAATGTGGAAAAATTCTGAAATAGGAGAGGGTTGAATCCAAAATATTCAAAGCCGTCGGTTATTGGATGCTCCGACATAAATGGCGAATATTCTTGTTTATTATATGGTTCTACTGAGTAATTTGTATATGGTAAATCGGACGAAAGTTGTGCTGAAACTCCTGAAACTATTTCAATATTTTTATTATTGTAAGTAACAAGGTGTTCTCCAAAAACATCGTTTGATGCACTGTATTGGTATAATTTATCGGTATAGCTTACAAAAGTAACACCATAATTTGAATAATTATCTTGAAAGTAATTAAGAAAGGATAAGTTTGTTGTTGTCGAAATATGCTCAAAGTCTTTTTTGTACGAAAAAGTTACTCTATTTATAAAATCGCCTATATAATTTTCAGGGTTGTTATATTTGTATAAATATGTAGATTTTCCTATAGAACTATGGGTTTTACGCATCATGTTTTGATATGATATGCTAAAATTTTTATAATTTAGTTTAAATCCAATGTTATGACTTTCGGTTGGAATGTTTTTAAATTCAGGGTTTGTTATAGTTCCTTCATAATTAGGATTTAAAAATTGTTGTTGATCAATATTATAAAAGTCTAATATTTCAGGAGTAAGTTGCATTGGGGTATATGTTTTGCCATCGGGCATGGTGTAAACATTATTAAAACGCTGTAAATAATTTAGAGGTTTGTAAACGTCGTTATCATTTGTAATGTTAAGATTATCGGTATTAGATTTACTTCCAAAAATACTGTATTTAAGGATTTTATCATTTTTACCAGCTTTGCCTCCTGCTAAAAAATTTAGGTATGAGTAACCATTTTCACCTAAACTTAAATCGGAGCGAGAGTAAACACCTTTTTGAGATTCTTCGGTAATAATGTTTATTACTCCAGCAGTTGCATCGGCACCATAAACCGCTGAGGCTGGACCGTAAATTACTTCAATTTGTTGTGCTTGCCTAATAGGAAGTTGTGCTTCAATTGGCATTCCTAAAGTTACCGATGGCTTTACAGGAATTCCGTCTATCATTATTTTAGCGTATGCATTTCCGATAAAACCTCGCATCATAAAAATTTCGCCAAATTCGCCCGAGCCAGGCTGCGAAACTCTAATTCCTGGTAACGATTTTAGTACATCAACTAGAGTTGTGTAGCCGTTATATAAAATTTCTTCCTTTGTAATTACATAAATGGTAATAGGCAAATCGTTTATTTTTTTTAAACTACGACTTGCCGATATAACTTCCATTTCACTTTTTGGTGGTGGACTTACAATATTTTCTGCTGTTGCAACATCAAAAATTAATGTATCGGTTTGTGCAACAGTAATTTTAAATAGAAATAATATAGATACTATCGAGAATAAATATTTAGCCATATTAACAAATTGTTATGAATCTATAAATTTAAGAATTTTTTTATTAATTTGATGTGCAATTTTTATTATTGTATTTTTATATTTGTCAAAATTTTTATAAAAATAGAATCTTAGTGAGCAAAACTGTATATTTATCGTTAGGGAGTAATAGTAGTGATAGAAAAAAATATTTGACCAAGGCTAAAGTTTTGCTTGAAGAAAAAATAGGAAATTTACAGTTAGAATCATCTGTTTATGAAACAAATTCATGGGGCTACGACGATAAAAATTATTTGAATCAGGTTATAAGTATTCAAACTTCGTGTTTGCCTTTTGATATTTTAGCAAAAACTCAACTTATTGAGAAATTATTAGGACGAAAAAACAAATCTTATATTGATGAAAAAGGAAAAATAATTTATTCGTCTCGTACAATTGATATTGATATTTTATTTTACGATGATGATATTATAAAATCAGAGAATTTAACAGTTCCTCATCCTAATTTACATTTACGAAATTTTGTATTAGTACCGTTAAATGAAATTTCGCCAAAGCTTGTTCATCCTATTTTAAATAAAGAAGTCGATTCTTTACTTAAATCCTGTGAAGATGAAGGAGGTATTGGTGTTTATTTGTAAACATTTAAACTGCAATGAATCAACGCTTATAAAGCACGCAACTTTACTAGTTGTAAGATTCTTATATTTATAATTTGATACAGTTAGCATTGTTGTATTAAATTCTAAGGGAGTTTATTTATGTGTTGGAAAGATAAGTATTATTTTTTATTACCTTAGCTTTTTGCAACAATTAAAAATACTATCGCATTTTAGTAGTTAGAAAACTACTGTTAAAAAAAAAGCGAAGACGCAGTCTTCGCCAAGCTTCTTTTTGTTTTTTTTGCATACTTCAGGCAGCGAGGGGCAGTAAATCCTTATTAATAATTTATTACTTTTATTAACTTTCCCTTTTCATAAAATTCTTCTTTTTCTATGATTCCAAATTCATTCCAATATTGCCATAAACCATTTTTGAAATATTCGTTTCTAGGATAACTTGTATAAGGTCTGTCTCTTAATAAAATAATCTTCGTTTTCATCACTTCTGACTCGTTTTGAATCAAGACTGTATCTCCATACTCATTTAGTACTCTTATATGCCATTTTTGATTTTTGTCTTGTTCGGCAATGTAAGTGTAATGTAAGGATAAATATTCTCCTTTTTCTTTTAATTGACCGGATTCATAAAAATATTGATATTCGCCAACGGAATTACCATCTATAACATATCCTGTAACCATAGGATTACCATTTTTATAATACATGGTAACTTTTCCAATTTCTTTTCCTTTTAAATAAAAAGTTTTTTGATAAACATTTCCATTCTCATAAAATATAAACGAAGAATCTTCTTGTAATCCATTAACGTAATATTCTGTTGACTTGATATTTCCACTGTTTGGATAATACGTAATGCTCTTGCCGTTAAGGATTATCTTTCCTTCAGTATAAAGTCCTTCAGAATAACTTGATATTCCTTCAGCAAAGTAATATTTGTTATAATAAGATTTTTTTACCACACTGTCTCCATGGTAATATGTTTCTTCTTCTACAGTACTATCAGGACGAAATGTATTCCATAGACCAATTCTTTTACCTTTGTAAATTTTACCTTTGATGATATACCCTTCATAAGAACCTTTCAAAAAAATTGTTGTGTCTTTTTGTGAAAAGCCTATTGTTGGGTAAAGGAAAATTATTATTAATAATATTTTTCTTTTAATAATCATCAACATTTTTAATTTCTTTTTTATAAATAATTTCTATCTGTAAGCCATTTTTTGTAGGTTCTGTTAAAAAGTTTAGCTTAATTTTTTCATTCCATTTATCTCCAAACTCCTCCATAAGCAGCGGTTCAAATGAGTTCATAAAATCATCCTTTGAAATAACTTTTTTGTCAAAAAAAACATCAACATGATTTACATTCTCAGGAATATTACCTCCTGCGATGTCTGCTAATAGACTTTCTTTATCGGAATAGCCTCCTTGCCTACGACCTCCCATTGTAACATCTCCAATAGGAATTTCAAGCAAAGTCCATGTAGGAGTTCTGTCACTCTCAAGCTCGTTCCCATTTATCCCTAGAGGAAGGGGTTTTATCACTTTCGCCTTAGTACTTGTATCAATTTCTGGACTTACGATTATAATATTTTCTTTTCTTTTCATGTTTTGTAAAGGGCTAAAGACATTCGGATTCGTTAACAAAAACCGTATATCTATTTTTGGCTTAACAGTTAAGTTTTTATCCCATTCAACCGAAAAGGGTGAGAAGAAATCAACTAAATTTACAGTTAATGTATTTTGTTCATAATTCTTACCAATTGAATATTTCTCTGCCCCATCCAAATCAATAAAACTCATAGGTTTATTTCCTGCATACTGAAAAGGAGTATAGTAAGGATATTTAAACTGTAACGGATCCACGCTTATAAAGCGTGCAACTTTACTAGTTGTAAGATTCTTATATTTATAATTTGATACAGTTAGCATTGTTGTGTTAAATTCAAAGGCAGTTTATTTATGTGTTGGAAAGATAAGTATTATTTTTTATCATCTTATCTTTTTGCGATAATTAAAAATGCTATCGCATTTTAGTAGTTGAGAAACTACTGTTAAAAAAAAGACGAAGACGCAGTCTTCGCCAAGCTTCTTTTGTTGTTTGCATACTACTGACAGCGGAGTCTAGGACACACAACCGAATACACAATCCAAATTTATCTCGACAGCTTTGGCAACGATGTTATCGACAAAGCTAATGATATTATTACTGATTTTGGGTAGGATTTTTTGTAATTATTGTTTTTCGGAAAAATTTGTAGCATAGCTGATAAAAAATGATGAATATATTTATGTGCTTATACTTTATAAATTTGTTTCTATTATTCTCACTCAAACAAGCCGTAGATGCAATCTACGGCAAGCATCTTTTTCTTGGAACATACTACCGATAGCGGAG
>JAOZLS010000270.1 GCA_029934705.1 Bacteroidales bacterium
TACAATTCAACTATTGGCAAAAACATTACAGAGCAATATAATATATTTTCATTTGTATTTATTACAATTTCAGTTGGTTTTTTTCCTACAATTTTACTTGTAGTACTAACCGAAAAACATTTGAATAAAAAACACACAATAATTGCACAGAATATTACAAATAAGATTAAAATTGAGCCAACAGTTGATAAAACAGAAATTATTAATATAGTATCCGAAAATAAAAGCGAAAAAATTAGTATTGAATTAAATAAATTAATTTGTTTAAAATCCGATGGTAATTATGTAAATGTTTATTTTTACAAAAACGGAACTATAAAAAAGCAGTTAGTTCGTAATTCATTAACTAAATTAATGAAACAACTAATAATTTTTGAAAATATAAAACGATGTCATCGTTCCTATATTGTTAATTTTAGTAATGTTGAAAAAGTTAGTGGAAATGCACGAAACTATAATTTACATATTAATAATTTAGATTTTACTGTACCTGTTTCTCGAAATTTTCCTAAAACAATTTTAGATAAACATTCAAATTAGTTTCTAAATAACATGGCTTTAGTTTAAAATGTCATTAATCGATATAATACCAATTATAAATTGCCTAAGTGAGGTGTTTTCAGCTCGCTTCTTCTCAAAACTTCAGGTAAAAACACCTGAAATAGGCAAAATAACATCGCCATTTTAAACAAAAGCCAATAAAATTTATATTTCCCATCCAGCCCAGATAAATCCCATTTATCCCAATCCTGTCCATTTGGCATAATCATCTGCCTATCTGTGTCTTAAATTTGCAATTAAGTTTTTACTGCCGTTTATTTGCAGTATTGTTTAACCATTTAAAATTTAATGAAAATGAAAAAATTAATTATTAGTATTATGTTTTTGGTATTTATTACACCAATTTTTGCACAAACAGGAACAGTTGTAATAAATGTTTCGGGTATTGAGAATAACACAGGAGTAATTCAAATAGGTCTTTATAACAGCGAAAAGAGTTTTCCTAATTACGGGAAGAATTTCAAAGGTGTTTCTCCGAAAGCAAACAAAGCTGGAGTAAGTTACACTTTTACAAACATTCCAGCAGGAACTTACGCTGTTGCAGTTTGGCATGATGAAGATGAAGACAAAACAATGAATAAGAATTTATTTGGAGCACCAAGCGAAAATTATGGTTTCTCAAAAAACATTTACGGTTCTTTCGGACCTCCCGATTTTGATGAAGTATCGTTTAAAGTAACTTCAAATAAAAAAACAACTCTTAAGATTGATATTGAGTAAAAAACTGACAGTTAATAGATAACAACTAGAATTACAATAGCATATTAAAATCCAGCTAATTTCTATTAATCACATACATATACAAACAACAAATATTCGGTAAATTTCAATAAAAATAAAAACTCACTAAAAAATATTAAAATGAAAAAAATAGCAATCATTATTATAGCAACAGTAATATCAATTTCTAGTTATGCACAAGAAATAAATACATTGTTCAGCACAAAAGATTCTGCCTCAACAACAACTATTGGCGGTTATGGGGCACCAATAATAAGAGCATCACAAATTAACGGAATTATAGGAGCTGCCATTGGAGGGAAAGGCGGACTTACCATAAACAATAAAATCACTATTGGCGGAATAGGTTACGGGCATGTTACAGATTATGCTTTTAAAGGAAATAATTTTGCAGGAAACGAAAACGCAGACCTACATCTTGGAATGGGAGCAGGAGGTTTATTTTTTGAATATACAATAGGAATGAAAAATGCAGTTCACTTTTCTATACCTTTAAATATTATGGCTGGTGGAGTTTTTACATCTGACAAAACCCTTGACGATATTAATGATGACATAGATGAAACTATAGAAAATTCAGGAATTTTTATATTAGAGCCTGGAATAAATATAGAATTTAATTTTACAAAAAACTTTGTTCCAACACTAAATTTTGGTTACCGACATGTAATGGGAAGCTCGTTAATAAATCTGTCCGACAAAGATTTAAGTGGATTTCATGTAGGTCTGGAACTTAAATTCGGAAAATTTTAATAATAATAATATAATAATAACTCAAAATTCTAAATATCATGTATAAAAAAGAAATAATAATAATGATAGCCATATTATTTATAGGCTTTACCGCAAATTCGCAAACAGACAAAAGAACCAAAGTTTTTCAAATGTCGATGTTTGCAAATGTAGGAACAAAAACGCTTAATTTTGAAAACCTTGAAAAAAACAACATTTTTTTACCAAAAACAGCTTTCAATTTGGGAGCAGGTGCATATTGGAGTTATAAAAAGATACTTTGGAGCTCAGATTTTTATTATTCACAGGCAAAATTAGAAAAATCGGAAAACCTCGCTGAATACAATGCATTTACAAATACATTTTATATTTCTTATAAAATTATAGACAAATATAAAGTAACACTTGCACCTCTTGTCGGAATGGCAATGACAACAAATAAAGTATCTGTTTCAGAAACCAATTTTGCAGGCAGTATTCTAAATAACGACTACAATTCTTACACTCTCAAACATCACGACAATGCAGTAAGAGTAGGATTAAATTTTGAGACCAGGGTATATATGGAAAATACTATAGGAGTAGTTTTAGGATATGATTATTCACTAAATAAAACTGCTGAGTGGAAAGTAAACGCAACAGATATGTACTCAGGTATTTCGGATAATTTTAGTGGTTTTTTTATAAATCTAACTATTGGAGGACGAATACCTTTAACAAAAGGCACGCACAAAGATACAAAAAACAGTATTATTGTTGAATAAAAAAACAAATTGGGTTTGCTTGTCAATAATATAAACTATAAAAACATTAAAATGAAAAAGATAATAAAACCTTGGATTGTTGCGGTAATTTCTATTGGAGTTTCAGTATTGATATATCTTATTTTAGCATCAATATTTTCAATGGAAAACTTTGTATTTGGAATTTCAATCTCAACAATTATTCCTGCAATTGTTGCTTACCCAATTTCTAATGTTATTTATAAATCTCATAAAAAGATTAATGCTCAAAAAATTGAAATTGAAAGAATTCATACAAATATTCAGCACAGCATAAATTATGCAAGCCGTATTCAAAAAGCACTATTGCCGGAAGAAAACTTTTTTACGCAATATTTCAGTTCACATTTCATTATTAACAAGCCCAAAGAGGTTGTAAGTGGTGATTTTTATTTTTTAAAGAAAAAAGAAGACCAAATTATACTTGCAGTTGCCGATTGCACTGGGCATGGAGTTCCCGGTGCATTTGTAAGCATGTTAGGAATATCTTTATTAAATGAAATTATTAATGAGAATAAAATTAACAATGCAGCACAAATTCTTGAAGAGTTAAGAATAAAAGTTAAAATTTCGTTAAAGCAAACTGATAGAAAAAGTCCAAATAAAGACGGAATGGACATTGCTCTTTGCATATTAGACACAAAAACAATGCGTCTCAGTTTTTCGGGAGCAAACAATCCTTTATTTATTGTCAAGAAAAACAGCTTTGAAGAAATTAAAGCAACACGAAATCCGATTGGTATATACCCAAAAGAGCTTCCATTTGTAAACAACGAAATTCAATTACAAAAACAAGATAAAATCTATATGTTTTCTGATGGATATACCGACCAATTTGGCGGTGAGCATGGTACAAAATTCAAAAAAAACAAATTCAGAGAACTCTTTACTGAAAATCATACAAGTTCGTTAAGTGAGCAAAAAACGCTTTTAAATGAAACCTTCGAAAACTGGAAAGGCGAAAAACACAAGCAAACAGATGATATATTAATTATAGGAATAGAAATTTAATATCTAAAAAAATGAAAAAAATAATAAAATTTTTCCCATTTGTGGCAATAATTGCACTTAATGTGCTTGCAGAAGGCTCAGGATTCAGAATGCGAAATGTTATGCCTTTTGTGCTGATAATAGTCGGACTTATTTCTTTAAATCTTATTTTATCCTTTATTCTTAAAGTAAAAAACTACTTTTTATATGGCTTATCTGGCGTCGCAATTTTGGGAGCATTATCAGTTTTACTGTTTCCAAATTCGCTAGGTCAACTATATATTGAAAACATAATTGTAGGGTTATATTTGGGCTTATTTATAGTTGCATTTTTTCCTCCATTATTCAAAATAGACCCTTTTACTTTTGAGTTTTCTGTAAAAGATTATCCCGAAGCAGTTACAAAAGGTGAACAATTCTTAAATATAAACCTAATTTTAAATTATTTCTGGGCAGTTTTATTTGCTCTAGGAATGGTACTTACAGTAACATCTTATCACCCTGATGATGCTATAAACACTTTAATTGCAACATTTTTACCAATAGTTATACAGCTTGTAATTGGAATTCCGGTAACTGTGAAACTGCCCGATTATTTAATGCAAAAAGTTGGTGGTAAGCAAATTGTATTTCAATCTATAGAAGACTTATTTGCATCAATGCCATTTGGTTTAAACAAAGAAAATGCAAAAGGAGTAAACACCGTTGTACAATTTTATTTAACAGGGAAAGAGCCAACAATAGGGAATTTTACAATAAGTAACCAAAAATGCACCTACGAAGAAGGAGAATATCCAAATCCCAAAACTGTAATAAAGAGTGATTCGGAATTATGGCTCAAAATCTCAAACAACGAAGTTTCAGGTGACAAAGCATTTATTAATAAGGAATACGAAATTGAAGGCGATGCAACATTAATGCTCAAGTTCGCTAGTTTTTTTGAGACTCCCCAAAAAGCAAAAAAACAAATTAAACCAAAGCCTATAAAATTTAATTACAAAACATTTGCACCCAACAAAATAAAAAACATTGTAGTTTTCGATGGCGGTTATAGAACCGAGAAATTTAGCAAGACTACTTTTATGGTAAATAATTTTATTGACGGAGCAAAACACGCAGGTGCAAATGTAGAATATTTTAAACTAAAAAATTATAACATAAAGCAATGTACAGGTTGCTATACTTGTTGGACAAAAACTCCTGGAGCTTGTATTTATAAAGATGACATGACAATGTTTCGTAAAAAATACAGAGAAGCTGACCTTGTAATATTTGCTTCGCCATTATATATTTTTAATGTAACTGGCATTCTCAAAACATTTATGGATAGGCTTTTACCAATTATGCAACCATATATGTTAATGAATAAAAACGGAGATATTGCACACCCCGACCGTTTCCCTGAAAATGGAGAACAAGGATTTATGGTATTTAGTGCAGCAGGTTTTCCTGAAGTAGAGCATAATTTTGATGGTTTAATAGGTATGTTTCATGCTTGGAACTCTCACAACGAAAACACACATTTAATGGGTGAGTTTTATTTAACAGCTGCCGAAATGATTGTTCAGCCCGTATATGCCGACCGCAAAAATATAATTGCAGATGTATGCAAAAAAGCAGGACAACAAGTTGTTGAAGAAGGTAAAATAAATAAAGAGTACATGGAAGCTGTTCAAGACCCCTTTGTATCAAAAGAAACTTTCCAAGATCAAGCAGATGCATTTTGGGAAAGCTTAGACGGAGTAAAACATTATTTGTCTAACGTTCCTAGAATAAAATAAAATTGTCCATTTAATACACAATAAGCACTAATACTAGTTTGACATCAAATTAGTATTAGTGCTTATTATTATGCTCAAGAAAGAAATCATAAATTTAAAATATCAGAAGAGACAATCCTTCCATTCTAATAATGAGACTACTCCGAAAAGTCGAACTGTCTGATTTTTAAAGCTTTTTTACCCTTAATCCCTGAAGGGAAAGCTTTAAAAACC
>JAOZLS010000271.1 GCA_029934705.1 Bacteroidales bacterium
TAATGGAAGATGCTGTAACAATGGATTTTAACCACCCACTTGCTGGTGTTGATTTGAGATTTGTTGGGGAAGTACTGGAGGTTGTTGAGTAGATTTCATACTCTTGAGTAAAGAGAACCTTACTAAACCATTAGATATCCCCTGAAAAACACCCAGTCTAAAGGAGGGAAACAATCCTGATTTTTTTATTGGGATTGCGACAAGAAATCCTCCGAAAACCCGGTGTCATTTCGAGTAGTTAGACCCCGAAAAATGGAGCCCATGAAGCGATATGACAAAAATCCAAATCTCAATATTCAAATCTCAAATAAATTCCAAAAATGAAAAATCAACTCTCAAACTGTAACTGACTTTTTTTGAATATTGTGATTTTCATAAAAATTGCTTAATTAGATTATTATCAATAGTTCATTAATATACAATCATTTATAATAAGTTGTCATTAGTAGACTCAACACCTCTGGAAAATGAGGTGCATATAGTAAGATGACAAAAATCAGAAATACCCAAAAACCAAACAATAAACCTCGACCGATAGGTTATCCCATACTCAAATAATTATTGCCTTTTGTATAATGCAAATTATTATTACTTTTGCATTACACAAAAGGCAATAATACCATGGAAGAACTACTCATTAAATCAATCAAGAAAGTTGAAAATATTAATATTGACTTTAAACGGTTTCTAATCAATAAAATAAACTGGAAAAGAAGATTAATTGGAATAAAGGGTGCCAGGGGAACTGGAAAAACAACATTACTGTTGCAGTATATTAAAAAAACCTATGGAGTCTCTGAAGAAGTATTATACGTAAGCCTTGATGATATATATTTTTCAGAAAACAAACTAGTTGATCTAGCCAGTACCTTTGTGAAATTAGGGGGGAAATTTCTTTTTTTAGATGAAGTACATAAATATCCAAATTGGTCTAGAGAAATAAAAAATATATATGATGATTATTCAGATTTAAAAGTTGTATTTACTGGATCTTCAATACTTGAAATTGATAAAGGGGAATTTGATTTGAGCAGAAGGGCAGTAATTTATGAACTTCCTGTTCTTTCTTTAAGAGAATATATCAACATTAAATATAGTATTGAAACTGAAGTATATTCTCTAAATGATATACTTGATAATCACAGAAGTATAGCAAATCTAATAAATAAAAAAATAAAGCCTGTTAAAGAATTTGTCAAATATAACTACAGTGGAGCTTACCCATTCTTCAAGGAAACTGAACACGAATACTCAAGTCATATCGAAAGAATAGTCAATTTGATATTAGAAACTGACTTACCATCTTTTACTGCAATAGATTACTCTTCAATTATTAAACTAAAACAATTGCTATTAGTAATTAGTGAGAGTGTTCCATTTCAACCAAATATTTCAAAATTGAGTATAAAAATAGGCGTTACCAGAGACACTCTTATAAAATACCTTTCCTATCTGGAAAAGGCTCATCTTATTTCTTTGCTTCGTAGCAATACCAAAGGCATGAGCAAAATGGCCAAACCAGAAAAAATATTTATGAATAATAGTAATCTGTTATATGCACTCCAACCTAATTTAACAAATACCGGAACAATTCGAGAAACATTCTTTCATAGTCAACTATGTGTAAACCATAAAATCAACTTACCTAAAAGTGGAGATTTTATAGTTGACGAAAAATACGTGTTTGAAATAGGGGGTAAAAATAAAACAAGAAAACAAATTATTAATTTACCCCATGCATATATTGTTTCCGATAATATTGAATACGGCACCAAGAATAAGATACCAATATGGTTGTTTGGTTTTTTGTATTAAAAATCAGTAGCATCCGAAACTTATTCAACTTTCTATCTACTCAAACCCATAAAAGCCGTATTTAATAGCCTCACGTACAAGCCCCGATTGGCTTTTTACTTTTAGTTTAACACATAAATTTTTACGGTGGGTTTCAACGGTACTGTTGGTAATATTTAACTTTGTTGATACTTGGTTTGTTGTGTTCTCTTTGCATATTAAAACAAGGATTTCCTTTTCCCTCATAGTGAGATATGGAGTGCCATTTTCACCGGATTCCTTTTTTAAAAACAATTCTTCTATCTCTGAAGAATAGTATTTTTTACCAATTTTAACACTTTGTAGTGCAAGTAATAGCTCCTTGTGGTCAATCTTGCTTTTTAGCACTACCGCATCAATATTTATATTTATCAACTTTGAAATTATCCATCGCTCACGATGCTGGGTAATGGCAATTATTTTAATATGTGGAAACCTATCTTTAACTATTTTAGTTAGTTCAATACCATCAATATCATCCATTCCAACATCGGTAATAAGTATATCAACTTTTGTTGAACTTAGTATTTCCAAAGCTTCCTTACCTGAAATTGCAGTACCTATAACTTCTACAAAGTCAATTTGTTCAATGATGTTTTTTATGCCTGCTAAGGTGAGGCTATGGTCTTCAACAATTATAAGTTTTGATTTATTAAACATATTAGTATCAAATTACGCAAAATGCAGTCTCCCTTTAGGTTCTGGTATTGCCCTCCCAAGTTGGCTTGCTATTTCAATCCATTCTTCAATTACTGTCTCAACATTATTTACAACTTCCTGATATGTTTCACCATCTGCCATACAACCAGCTAGTTCTGGCACTTCAGCAATATATGAATGGTCATTCTTGCTCCAGTATATTATAATCTCATATTTGTATTTCATAACTAGCCTCCAATTTCAAGTTTATACTTTATAATTAACTCTCTAATCTGTTTTATTTGATAACCTTTTGCTTTGTCATTTTTTTCTTGAAGATTAATAATATCTTCAACATGATCTTTAAAAAAAATGTGATGACTTCCTGTTATTCTATTTGTAAAGCCTAAAAGAATCAATAATTGACATACTGCTTCAAATCTTATATTATTGTCAGAACTTGCTGTTAGTATTTTAATCAAGAGTCTATCATGTTTCCCCATTTAACAAAAATACTAATTAATTCTTATCAATTAATTAAATTGATTGGAGGCTAGACATTTTTTCAAAATAAATACTGCTTATCCCATCTATTATAACAAAATTTCCCCAGGTAAGGGCAAGTTAATTATAATACTTGTTCCGCTTCTCAGAGTGCTATCAATGTTAAGCGTTGCGTTAAGGCTTGCAACTCTTTCCTCTATATTCCTAAGACCAAGCCCTTTATCAACTATAGCCATATCAAATCCTTTTCCGTTATCTTCAATCATTACATTAATGCTATCTTCGTGCTGAATTATCTGAATTTCAACATTATTAGCTTCTGAATGCTTAATTATATTACTAAGTGCTTCTTGAATAATGCGATAAACAGCTAGTTGAAAATCATTGCTAATTTGCAACCAGTTAAAAGTTACGGTACTATTATAATATATTTCAATCACACCAGTTTTTGTAAGCCTCCTAACCAAATCACGTATAGCCTCATCAAGTGTGTAATTATCAAACTCTGGTGGCGATGCCTGATATGCAAGCAACCTCACTCCTTGATGAGTTCGGTCGACTTCATTAATAATTGACGTAAGTGTACCTTTATCAATACTAGTTTTATCTTTTAACGATAATAACTGCAATCGTATTCCGGTTAAGTTACTTCCTGTTCCATCATGAAGCTCTTTGGCAAATCTACTTTTTTGATTTTCTGCTTCTTCAGCTCGTTCCAACGTAATTTTTCGAAGATGTTTGTTTTTTTGATTCTTAAAATAAAAATAAATTGAAATTCCAATTATTAATATAATCAGCACGAGAACAATTATTAAATAGGTTTTGTTTTTGCTTTGGGCTTTTTGCAATCTTATTTCATCACTCTTTGCTTTAATCTCATATTTGTAAATTAAACTTTTGCTTTCTTCATCCTGATAAAACGCAAAATCTTTCTCATTGAAATATAGCTTGTAATATAATAAAGCATCTTCAAATTCTCCTAATTGTTCATATCCCTCAAAAATATTTTCCAGGGCAAATAATATCTCATTTTTTGCATCTACACTGATAGACAGTTCGTAACTTCTTTTCGATAGTTCTATGGCACTATAATAATCTTGATTTATAATCTTAATAGATGCAATATTATTAAGGGTAGATGCAATGTATTTAGGATTCCCAAGTTTTTCTTTTATTACGAGGGCTTTATATAAGTTTTCATAAGCTTTATCGTAATCGTTCATATTTTTATATACAACCCCAATTCCATTGTAAGTTTTTGCAATATCAATCGAATCAAAAGCCTTTTGTTCAATCTTTAAGGATTCAAAATAATATTCCAATGCCTGTTCATAATTTCCAATATTTTTATAAGCATTACCCAAATTAAATATTACTGCTGCATAGTAACTTGACTTGTTTGTAAGAATCTTTTTTGCTCTTTCTAAATATTCAATTGCTTTTTCGTTATCATCCAGTGCAATATAAATATTACCTAAATTATTTAACAGACCTGCTACCAATCTATCTCGGTTTGTTTTTTCGAAATACTCCAACGCTTCTATGTAATAGTTTGCTGCCTTATTAAAATCATTTAACTCGTTATAAACATTTCCGGCATAAAAATTTGTTTTAGCTACTAATTGTGGGAAGTTAGTATCAGCTTCCAAATAAAACAATGAAGAATTTATTCTTAATCTAGCAGAATCTAAATTACCCTTCTGTGTATATATTCTTGTTTGTTGTAATAATGAATTTACAATTCCCTCCGTATAATTTAAATTAACTGCCAGTTTTTCTGCTTTCTGTGCATAATCCATTGAATTATCCAACTGAGGTAACATCAATCGTGAGATTCTTAAAAGTGTGTTTACCTTATTGTCATCATTAGTCATGGTATTAATTTGCCCTATCAAGCTATCAATTTCATAATTGTTTTGGGCAACCATTTCGAATGCAGAGAATAAAAGAAAAACTACAATAATAAACTCTTTATATTTCATATGCTTTAATATCTTATCTCCATAAAGTTGAATCAATTATCCTTTTCCAATCAATCTGGCTTATGAATTAAGGATATAGAATAAAACCTAGAACTTCCAATGGCAAATATATACAATTACCTTTTTGTTTACTTTTGCCCAATTGTTAATTTCAATATTTATCAACAATAATTACAATATGAAATATTCAACAATAATTATCAGTATTTATGTTGTACTATCAATCATTGGTTGTAATTCAGGTAATAAACCATCCGAAACAACGAAAAATAAATCTGAAGAAGAGATTAAAGTTTCTTACGTTTATAAAAATAATGAACAAACAAAAAATATTAAGCAAAAGGGTAATCTAATTGTTAAACTAGCTGCCACAGAACTTGGCTCTGCTCTAAAAAATACTATTAAAGAAGAGGGAGCCGAAAAAGCAATACTTTTTTGCAATCATAATGCCATGAAAATTACCGACTCCCTAGCCACAGCCGAAAATGTTAAAATTAGGAGAATTGCAATAAAAAACAGAAACCCTAAAAATGAAGTAAATACTGACGAATCTGAAATATTTACCAAATACCTTAAGGAATGGAAAGATGGAAAAACCTTAGAATCAAAAATTGCAATTGATAATAATGGCCACCCTGTTTATTATAAACCTATTATTATGGTTAAAAAATGCTTAACCTGTCATGGTAAGCGTGGAGAAACCATGCCTGAAAATATTGCTACTAAAATTACCGAGTTATACCCCAACGATAGAGCAATAGACTTTAAAGATGGCGACCCTAGAGGAATGTGGGCAATTACTTTTAATAAAATCAAAATTGGTGAATA
>JAOZLS010000272.1 GCA_029934705.1 Bacteroidales bacterium
TTCCCTCGAATTCGAGGGAATTAAAATCGGGATTATATAATTGTTCCCAAATACCAAGAAAATCAATTGTATCTTTATTTCTTAACCAGTTTTCAATTACACTACTACCACCAAAACTTTTCGACATATCAGTGAGTGAAATAAAATCATTTTCATTTTTTGTAACAATTGTTATTTCTGTATCTTTTACAATTATTGTTTTTTTCATAAGCGTTAGAATAATTACTCAGTTAATTCGCTAATACTTTTGGTTTTATAAAGTTAGTTTATTTACTTGTTCAATTATTTCGTCTTCGTCAATATTATTCATGCACTTAAAATGTTTTTTAGGACATTTATTATATCCTATTTTTGAACAAGGACGACATTTCAAATTTTCGACTTGAATGATTTTTGATTTATCACCTGCTAAATACGGGTACATCCCAAATTCAGGGACTGTATTTCCCCATACCGAGATTATATTTTTTTTGTAAGCAGCAGCAATGTGCATCAAACCTGTATCGTGACTAATTACTAAAGTTGCTTGCTTTACTAATGATGCTGATTGGTTTAAGTTGAACTCTCCACAGGCATTGTAAATATTTATTTTTACTGAATCTACAATTTTTTGGGCAACCTCAGAATCCTCTTTTCCTCCAGATAGTATAATTGGAAAATCTATTTTTTGGCAAATGGATATTATTTTTTCAACAGGAAGTTTTTTTGTATCATGTTGTGCACCAATGGCAAATAATATATATCCTTTATGAAATTCACTTGGTAAATTTGTAATATCTACTTTATCTTTATCCGAAATAAAATAATCTAAACCTTTGTTGTCGTTATTTGCATCAAAAAAGCTAACTGTTTCTAAATACCTGTCAACAATATGTATTTTAGGTAGTTTATTTATTTTAAGGTTAACGAGTAACCACTTTTCCCAATTAAGTTTGTTAACTTTTAAAGAGTGCATTTTCAACATTCCCTTTATTCTGTTAGAGCGAAGGTTGTTGTGCAAATCAATAATATGGTCATACCCTTCTCCTTCTAAATGTTGAACTGTAGCTTTTAAATCTTTTTCAAATAGAAGTAATTTATCTATATAAGGGTTTTCAATAAGAATATTTTGATACTTGCTTTTTGTAAGAAAATGTACTTCTGCTCCTTCTACTTGTTCTTTTAATGCACGAATAACTGGCGTTGTTAATACAATATCGCCAATAGAACTAAATCTTATTATTAAAAATTTTACCAACTTGCTTTATTATTATAAAATAAAACTCGCAAAAGAAAACTGTTGCGAGTTATAACTGTTTTTGTCTTTGTTTAGGAACGAAAATTTAATAACTAATAACGGTTTCTGTCGTTATTTTAATTTTCTTCTGCGTTAAAAAAAAACTTAAATAGCTATACTATTCGCTATTTTTTTGCCTTGAATAAAAGTAAACTAACATTGCAAACCATTATAACTTATTTAATATTCATTCCTTAATGAAATTGAGATAAAAATCTTAAATCATTTTCAAAATATAGTCTTAAATCTTTTATTCCAAATTTAAGCATCGCAATACGTTCTATTCCCATTCCAAACGCATAACCTGTATAAATATTACTATCAATACCATTACTTTCTAAAACATTTGGGTCAACCATTCCGCAACCTAAAATTTCTAGCCAGCCAGTGTATTTACATACATTACAACCTTTTCCTCCGCAAAGCGAGCATGATATATCCATTTCTGCCGAAGGTTCTGTAAATGGGAAATATGAAGGGCGAAGTCTTATTTTTGTTTTTTCACCAAACATTTCTTTAGCAAAATATAGTAAAGTTTGTTTTAAGTCGGCAAACGAAACGTCCTTGTCAATGTAAAGTCCTTCTATTTGATGAAAAATACAATGGGCACGTGCCGAAATTGCTTCGTTTCTAAAAACTCTTCCTGGAGATAATGTTCTTATTGGAGGTTTTTGATTATCCATTACCCTAACTTGAACTGACGAAGTGTGAGTACGAAGAAGGATATCAGGATTTTTCTCAATAAAGAAAGTGTCTTGCATATCGCGAGCAGGGTGTTCTGGCGGAAAATTTAGAGCCGAAAAAACATGTCTGTCATCTTCAATTTCTGGTCCTTCTGAAATTACAAAGCCTAAGCGAGTAAAAATATCTACAATTTCGTTTCTTGTAATTGAAATAGGATGTCGTGAACCTATTTTGTATGAGCTACCAGGCAAACTAAGATCTGCCGAAGTATCAATTACGTCTTTAGATTTTAGTATTTGTTTTAAGTAGTTTACTTTATCAGAAACATCGTCTTTTAATTTATTTAAAATCTGACCAAATTCTTTTTTTTCTTCTTTAGGAACATTTTTAAATTCTGAAAAGAATTCTGTTACAAGTCCTCCTTTTTTTGAAAGATACTTTATTCTAAATTCTTCAATTTCGTCAGTTGTTGAGGCTTTAAATTTTTCAACTTCCTCTATAAGTTCTTTTATCTTAGCTATCATTTCTTTTGTATTTATCTTATTATTCTGATATAATTTTCATTTTCAATTTTAAATTTACTTTCGGTCTATTATGTTCACCAATTTCTACATTTGCAATTTTATCTAAAACCTCTAAGCCTTCAACAATTTCGCCAAAAACTGTATATTCACCATCAAGAAAAGGTGTTCCTCCTATTTGCGAATATACTTCTCTTTGTTCTTTAGAAATTTCAACTTCGCTATAATTTACTTTAGTATTTATACTTTCAAAAAGCGAATCGAGTTGTTTGAACATTGCTTTTTCTTGAAATTCTTGCATTTTTGCTAAATCGTCAGGGTTTCCGCTAAAATATTTGTTGTATAATACTTGTTTTTTCTTGTTATTTATGTGTTGTTCAAAAGAATTTATATCTTTCTCGGTATATTTTTTTCCTTGAACAAAATAAAATTGTGAGCCAGACGATTCTTTTTTAGGGTTCATCTTGTCGCCTAGTCTTGCAGCGGCTAATGCTCCTTTTTTGTGGAAATTCTCAGGTACAAATTCGGCAGGAATTGTATATCCAGGACTTCCGTTACCAAGCATTTGGTCTTGAGTTGCTCCTTTTGAATCGGGGTCGCCTCCTTGAATCATAAATCCTTTAATAATTCGGTGAAAAAGTAAGTCGTCATAAAAGCCTTCTTCTACTAATTTAATAAAGTTAGCTTTATGTTTGGGGGTATTGTTGTATAATAATACCTTCATGTTACCTAGTTCAGTTTCAATTAAAACATAGGTTTTAGCTTCTGAATTTTCTCCATCTTTACACGAAAAAGAAAAAATCGATAAGGCTAAAATAAATATAAGTGCTTTTATTTGTAATTTCATAATAAATTTTTAAAATAATTCTACAAAAGTAAAATTATTATTTAGTTCTAAGGTAAATAATTGAGCAAAAACATTTATAGTTTGTAATTATTATATGTTAGAAGTTTATTTTTCCCGAAATTTAAAATATTATTGGGTAATAATTTAATAGAAGGTGCTTTTATTCCTTCCAAAAATAATTTTTCGCCCATAAAAACTCTTGCTTCATCCCATAAACCTATTTTTATTAACGAATTTAATAATTTAGCACCGCCTTCAATAATTACCGACTGTATTTCTCTTTGGTATAGGTCTTTAAAAATGTTTTCTAGCAAATTATTGTCAAACTGAGTTGTATAGAACTCTAAATTTTTGCGACTTTCTTTTTTTTGCTCTGTATAAACAATTGTTTTAATTTGGGAGTTGAATAAATGTAAGGTCTTGTTTAACCTTAAATTTTTATCTAAAACAATTCTTACAGGGCTTTGTCCGTGCCATTCTCTAACATTTAATGAGGGATTGTCTTTTTCGGCAGTATTCGTTCCTACCATAATAGCCATTTCTTCCGATCGCCATTTGTGGACTAAAATTTTAGCATAGTCATCGGTTATCCAATTTGGTTGAATAGGTGTATCGGGCGTTCTTTTAAAATCGATGAATCCATCAATTGTCATTGCCCATTTTAAAATTATATAAGGTCGTTTTTTTTCGTTATATGTAAAGAATCTTCGGTTTAGTTTTCTACATTGCTCTTCTAGTACACCCACAGTTACATCTATTCCTGCATTTTGTAGCATAGCAATTCCTTTACCATTAACTTTCTCAAAATTATCAGAACTTCCAATAACAACTCTAGGAATTTCCTCATTAATAATCATTGTTGAACAAGCAGGAGTTCGTCCTTGATGGGCACAGGGTTCAAGGTTTACATACAAAGTCGAATTTTTTAGCAACGATTTGTCTTTAACCGAATTAACTGCATTTACCTCGGCGTGTGGTCCTCCGCATTTTTTATGATAACCTTCGCCAATAATTTTCCCATTATAGACAATAACAGAGCCAACCATTGGGTTAGGGTAGGTTTGTCCTTTGCCTATTGCAGCAAGGTCTAAACATCGTTGCATGAAAATTTTATCAATGTTATTCATTATTTATATCTTTACACAAAAAAAATGGATATAAAACAGGCAACAAAATATATAAAAGAATCTCTAAAAGGAATTTATCCTGCAACCGAAATTGAGGCGTTTACTAAAATTATTTTTAGTGATGTTTTTAATATTAATGCTATCGAGTTTTATACCCACAAAGATAAAAAACTTAGCGAACATCAAATTGAAACGTTAAAGAATATTATTGGTAGGCTTTTAAAACATGAACCTTTACAGTATATTATAGGTTTTACAGAATTTTATGATTTAAAATTTGAAGTAAATAGTAATGTTCTTATTCCTAGGCAAGAAACCGAAGAGCTTGTTGATTTAATTATTAAAAATTCGGATAATAATGAAGTTTTTAAAATATTAGATATTGGAACAGGTAGTGGATGTATAGCTTTAAGTTTGAAAAACAGCTTGCCTAAATCAACTGTTACTGCATGTGATTTTAGTGATGAAGCTTTGGAGATGGCAAAACTAAATGCTAAAATAAATAACTTAGACCTAGAGTTTTTAGAAATAGATATATTAAATGAAGATGCAACAAACAGCTTAGGCAAATTTGATTTGATTGTTAGTAATCCGCCTTATGTTCGGGAGTTAGAGAAAGAAATGATGTCTGAAAATGTACTAGATTATGAGCCAGAAATGGCTTTGTTTGTGGATGATAATGACCCTTTAATTTATTATAATGCTATTACAAATTTTGCATTAAATCATTTGAATAAAGGAGGATGGTTATATTTTGAGATAAACGAATTTTTGGGCAAAGAAATGAGAAACCTATTACTACAAAGTGGTTTTAAAGATGTAATTGTTTATAAAGATTTGAATAATAAAGATAGAATGACTTCTGCACGACTATAACTTTATTCAAGAAAGAAATCGCCATTAACTGTTATACTATCATAAGTTATTTTGTCTTCTAAAGTAATATAAAAGTGATAAGTTCCTGGTTTATCTTCATCTGTGGTTTGAAAACGAGCGTTTGGAAGGGCTAGTCTGTTGTTTTTAATTTTTCTTTTTCCCCTTTCTTTTAAAATATTACGTTTTACAATAACATTTTCGCCAATATCGTTAGAAACATACATGTGCATTTCAAATTCGACTTCACCATATTTATCTGCTGCAAAATCACCAACGTTTCTTAAAACAAGATATACTAGTTCGCCCCTTGTAAATACAGGAGGGTCAACTTCTAAAACGCCATTTTTTGTTTTGTGTGCAAAGTAAAATCCATCCATTGTTAAAATCTTAGAACTCACCAATTGCTCGTTGTAAGTTTGGGAATTTGAAGATTCTGTAATGTTTTCTT
>JAOZLS010000273.1 GCA_029934705.1 Bacteroidales bacterium
TGTTTCAACACAAAAATTAGGTTCTATACAAAACAGGCTTCAATTTTATATAAATAATGATGTAAATAAAGAATTTTCCAATTTACTTAAAACAGAATTGATAAAAAGAATTCAAAAAACGACAAAAACAACATCGTACAATCAAATGCTAGTTTGGCTTTTCATGCAACAAAAAGAATTTTCAAAAGCACTTATACAAGCAAAAGCAATTGATAAAAGAATAAATGCCCCAGGTAAAAAAATTATTGAATTAGCCAAAACTGCCATTTCAAACAAAGACTACAATACAGCACTTGATGCCTACCAATATGTAATTGAAAAAGGAAGAAATAGACCATTTTATATTGAAGCAAAAACAGGCAAACTAGATGTTTTATACATGCAAGTTTTAGATGGTGAAATAAAAACACAAGAGCAAATTGCCGAGTTAGAATTAGAATTTACGACCACAATAAAAAGCTTAGGTTTAGGTAGAAGCACGATAAAAAGCGTAATAGGTTTAGCACATTTGCAAGCATTTTATCTTAATAAGCCCGAAGAAGGACGAAAACTATTACAAGATGCCATAAAAGTACAAGGAATACCTCCACTATTAGAAGCTTTATGCAAAATTGAACTGGGCGATATCTTATTATACGAAAACGACTTATGGCAAGCAGTACTAATATATGGTCAGGCCGAAAAAGATAATAAAGAAAACTATTTAGGCGATATTGCAAAACTTCGCAAAGCAAAACTAGCATACTATGCAAATAATTTCCAATGGGCTAAAGCTCAATTTGATGCACTAAAAGCAAGTACATCAAAACCTGTTGCAAACGATGCAATTTTTTATTCAATATTAATTGAACAAAACACAAAAGACGACTCCATACACCTAGCACTAAATAAATATGCAAATGCCGAACTAAAAGTATTTCAAAATAAAAAAGACAGTGCCCACTTAATATTAGACTCGCTAATAACCGACAAAACAAGCCAACTAGTAGATGAGTCGTACCTATTAAAAGCAGAAATTTTTGTACAAGAAAAAAAATACAATAAAGCAATTGAATATTTAAAGAAAATAATTACTGAATACTCCTACGAAATTTTAACCGACATTGCTGTATTCAGAATTGCACAAATTTATGACACTAAAATAAATGATAAAGAAAATGCAGCCGAATATTATAAAAAACTTATGATTGAATATCCAGAGAGCATTTACGTAGCAGAATCAAGAGAACTTTTCAGGAAAATTAGAGAAAAATAATTAATCCTAAATTGTGCGATTACAAACGAAGAAAATTACTGATGCTTTGGTGCTAAAATATTTCTATAAATTTTGAAGACACCTTGTTGGTATGTGAAAAATTTTAGAAATCATTTGAGTGCTGAATGATTAGTGATTTTCAAAGTTTGTAATCGCACAGTTTAGGTTAATGTATTAGAAAACATACAAAATTTAAAGAGTACATTTAATTTTGGGTATAGTATTTGCAGATGCACTAAAAAAAGAATTTGGATAAAAAAAAAGGATAAAATTGATAAAAAGCTGTTATTAAATAAATTCCAGTAATAAAATGTAAACAATAATTGCAAAAAGTTTTTCAGAATAGAAAAAAAAGTATAATTTAACCGAATATTTAAAAAATATAACTATTGATGTCTTTTATCAAATCAATATATACAAAAATACTAGTATTTGTTAGTATTATAATTCCATTAACAGCAAGTGCTCAATCTACTGATGAGCTAAAAGCTATGTGGATTTATAATATTGCCTATGGTGTTGATTGGCCTAATGAAGACACAATTCAAACCTTTACAATTGGTGTTTTTTCATCGTCAAAAGCTTACGAAGCAATTCTTGACCTATCAAAAAGCCGAACAATAAAAGGAAAACCTGTTAAAGTTATACGATTTAGAAACTATAACGAAATAGGAAACACCAATATAATTTACGTTACAAAAAGTGAAAATCCATTCCTCGATATTGTTTACGAAAGAGTAAAAGGGAAACCTATATTAATTTTTGCAGACAGGTCAACCAGACCACAGTTCACCGTTATAAACTTTCTTCCTATGGATAAAGGGAAGAAAAAATTTTCTATTACAACGAAAACAGCTAAGAGGCAAAATCTTGTAATATCAAAAATGGTTTTAAAACTAGGTGGCTCGGAAGATGACTTACGAGAATTATACAACGAAACAGAACGTAAATTAAAAATAGAACATGACAAACTTAATGCACAAAAGAAAGAAATAAGAGAAAAAGAGAAAATGCTTGACGAACAAGAAGGCAAAATCTCAAAACAGAGAAAGAACATTCTTGAAAAGCAAGGAATTATTGCAAGTAAAGACAAAGAAGTAAGCGAAAAAAACAAACGTCTTGATTCTATGAGCTTTGAAGTGCTTAAACAACGAGAAAAATTAATGCACAACCTTGCTGTTTTAGAAAATCAAGAAAAAAAATTATCAAAACAACACAGCGAATTTAAAAAACAAAATATAGAAATGCTTATTGCTGCAAAAAAACTAAAATTAAAGCAAGACAGCATTAAAGAAATAGACAGAAAATTAGGTCTTTCAAACGAAACAATACAAGATAAGCAAGGAATTATTTACATGTTTATTGGTGTATTTATTCTTGTATTTTTCTTAATATTAGTAATACTGAACGTAATTGTAAAAAAACAAAAAATTAACAAAAAACTTAACACACAAAATATAGCAATTAATAAGCAAAAAGAAGAAATTATTGCACAGTCAAAACAAGTAGCACTAATAAATAGTGAACTGGAAAAATTATCAATAGTAGCAAGTAAAACTGATAATGCTGTAACAATTATGGATGCAGCTGGTAACTTTGAATGGGTTAATGCGGGTTTTACTAGACTCTATGGCTATACACTTCAACTTCTTATTAATGAAAAAGACCAAAACATACTAAATGCAAGTACAAACCCCGAAATAACAAAAATTATAAAATCTTCTATTTCTGAAAAAGAAACAAAAAATTATGAAAGTAAAAATATTACCAGAAACAATGATGAACTCTGGGTACAAACAACTATTACACCAATTCTAGATGATGAAAACAATGTTATAAAACTTATTTCGATAGACTCAAACATTAGTTCACTAAAAAAAGCTGAAAGAGAAATTCGTGAACAGCATAAAATGATTATTGACCAAGCACGAGAACTTGAAAAACAAAACAAAGAACTAGAAATGTTATCTCTTGTAGCAAGCGAAACCGACAATGCAATTTTAATGACTGACTCTAAAGGAAACTTCACATGGGTAAATGATGCATACGTTCGTATGTTTGGGCATAACCTCGAAGAACTAACAACAAAAATAAGTAAAAATATTATGGGTCCAAAAACAGATCCGCACATAAAAAAACTTATTCTTAATTGTATAGAAAATAAAGAAACTGTTGATTATGAGTTTAAGACATCAGCTAAAAACGGAAATGTTATATGGGTAAGAACCACATTAACCCCAATATTAAATGGAAATGGTAAAATAAAAAATCTTATTGCTATTGACACTGATATTACAAAATTAAAAATAGCCGAGTTTGAAATTCTTCAAAAAAGTGAAGAGCTTTTAGCACAAAGAGAAGAACTGAAAATTCAAAATCATAAAATTGAATTCCAAAATAAACATATTAAGTCAAGTATTGTATATGCAAAAAATATTCAACAAGCAATACTACCCCTTAAATCAGAAATAGACAGTTTCCTTGACTCATTTATTATCTTTAAACCAAAAGATGTTGTATCTGGTGATTTTTACTGGTTTGCACACCTTCCTGAAAAAGACGGATATACCGAAAAAATATTTTTAGCAGCAGTTGACTGTACAGGTCACGGAGTTCCTGGAGCTTTCATGTCAATGATTGGAAGCAGACTGTTAAATGAGATTGTGATGGAACAAAAAATTGTAAGCCCTAAAGATATACTAGAAGCACTAGATGTTAAGGTGAAAAAAGCCTTAAAGCAAGAAAACAGTGATAATAATGATGGTATGGACTTATGCCTACTAAGACTTGAAAAAGAAAATGAAAGAGGAACTATTACAGCTAAGTTTTCAGGAGCTAAAAGACCTTTATACTATTATAAAGCAGATGAAAAAGAATTAATGATACTTCCATCCGACAGAAGATCAATAGGAGGAACTCAAGTAAAAAGAACAAAAATAAGTTTTTCAAATCAAAGTTTTGAAGTAACCAAAGGAGATATTGTTTGGCTAACAACAGACGGAATTATTGACCAGAACAATCAAAATAGAAAAAGAATGGGAACACCAAAGTTAATTAGTGTTCTTACTGACATAGCAACAAAACCACTTGAAGAGCAAAAACAAATAATTTTAAATCAACTCAACCAGCACCAAGAAGGTGAGGACCAAAGAGATGACATAACTTTAATTGGTTTAAAATGCTCAAATAAATGGAAAAGTTAAAACAACAATTATAATCAAACAAAACAAACTTTTCACTTTCCACTATAGCAAGTACATTTTACAAAAATAAACTTATCAAAATAAAAGTAAACTTATCAATTATAATTTGTAAATAATAAATTAATTAGCGTTATTCGTACATAATTTGGCACTATTATAATAAATGAATAAATATCTAGTATTAATTATTATTACATTATTTTTTTCGTGTAAGAAAACCGAAAAACAATATAGTTATGCTGAAAAAGGTATAATCACACTCACGTCTGCCCAAATTAATACTAAAACAGGAGCAAAACTAATAGGAGAATGGGAATTTTACGAAAACAAACTATATACACCAGACTCATTTGCAACTAACAATATTAAACCTAAATATATTAATTCTCCTGAAAAAGACCCCAATACAAAGCTTAAAAGACATTTATATGCAACTTATAGGTTAAAAGCAATAGTCAAAAACATCAATTTTCCACTAGTTATAACCAACAAGAGAATCTTTTCGTCAAATAAAATATGGGTAAATGGGAAATTGTTAGCAGAGGCTGGAAAAGTTAATACAAATATCCAAAATTATAAGTCTGAACTTAAAATTACATTTGCCGAAATTCTAAATATAAATTCAAAAATAGATACTTTAGATATTGTTATTCAAGTAGCAAATTTTCACGACCCAGTTTCAGGAATTATTACTCCTATAAAACTAGAAAACTTAAAGAAAGCAACAAAAAAACAAGCCCTTGAAGTTAGCTTTCTTGTAGCTATTATAGCAATTCTATTTATTATAGGACTATTCTCTGCAACAATATTTATAATACGAAAAAAAGATTATTACTACTTAGCCTTAACGGCATTATCAATAGTATTTATTACTTTTAGCTTAGCTACAAACGATACTTTATTAAAAAATATTTTTATTTCAGATTTTTCAGTACTTACACGACTAACACACATAAGTATATCATTATATCCGTCAATAATAATAATGTTTTTTTATTTTATATACAAAAATGAAGTATCAAAAAAAATTGCAATAATTTCATTAATAATATCTTTAGCTTTAGTAATATTTAGCCTGTTCTTTAATATCGAAATAATAAGAAGACTTACTATAATAAAAGTTATTTTCATTTTTTCTTCATTCTCATACCTACTATTATTTGCTTTAACTAAAGCAATAATAAATAAACGAAACGGTGCATTATGGGCTTTTATAGGTCTATTTATATTATCACTTACTACATTAAACGATATACTCTTTTCATTAAGCATTCTTAATATTGGTTATATA
>JAOZLS010000274.1 GCA_029934705.1 Bacteroidales bacterium
GTTATTGCAGGTGTTATAATATCGGCATTAGTATTTGCATGGAAAAATGCTATTATGATTAGAGCAAGAAAACGCATTAAAGAAGATGGTACGAAGGTTTATGAAATATGGGGACCATTATTCTTTGGTTCGGTACAAACCTTTAATTCTAAATTCGATGCAAAGAACGACCCCGAAAAAATTGAAATAGATTTTATTGAGTCCAAAGTAAGCGACCATTCTGGTATAGAGGCAGTAAGAAGCATTGCAAACAAATACTTGAATCTAGGAAAACAAGTCAAACTAACACACTTAAGCCCCGAATGTAAAACCCTACTTTTAAAAGCTAATCCTAAATTTGAAACAATTATAGAATGTTCTATTGACGACCCTCGTTATTATGTTGTTACAAGTAAAATGGATAGCGAGGTATAAAATTATTAAAAAAATGCTGACATTTATTTAATGTCAGCATTTTATATATTTACAAATTATTCAACCGACCATTCAAAGCCGTCTTTTGTATCTTTTACTACAACACCCATCTCGGTTAATTCATTACGAATTTTATCAGAAGTTGCAAAGTCCTTATTCTTTTTAGCTTCAAGCCTTAAATTTAAAAGAAGGTCAACTACTTTTGGTAAAATAGAATTTTCGGCAGATGATTTTTCTTCTAGTTTTAAACCTAATATATCAAATAAAACATCGTTATATAACTTCTTCAATTCGTCTAAATCTGTTTCAGAAATTGTTGCTTTACCGTCTTTAACTGAATTTATAAATTTCACACCGTCAAACAAATGCGATATAAGCCCTGGAGTGTTTAAGTCGTCGTTAAGTGCAGCAAAACATTTCTCTTTTAATTCATTTACATTGAAAGTGCTAGTCACTGAACTTTTAAGATTTTGTAATGTGTCATAAGCTTTAAACATTCTGTCCAATCCTTTTTCCGAGGCTTGTAATGCTGCATTCGAAAAATCTAATGGATTACGATAGTGTGCTTGTAAAATAAAGAACTTTGTTATTTGTGGCGAATATGCTCTTTCTAGTGCTTTATGGTCGCCAACAAAAAGTTCGTCTAACTTAATAAAATTACCAAGCGATTTGCTCATTTTCTGCCCATCAATAGTAATTAAATTATTGTGCATCCAATATTTAACAGCATCTATACCTGTTGCAGCCTTTGACTGTGCTATTTCACATTCGTGATGTGGGAATTGCAAATCAAGTCCTCCTCCATGAATATCAAATTGCTCGCCTAAATATTTTGTACTCATTACTGAACACTCTAAATGCCAGCCCGGAAAGCCTTCGCTCCATTCGGAGTCCCAACGCATTATGTGTTCTGGCGAAGCTTTTTTCCAAAGAGCAAAATCAAAAGAGTTTTTCTTTTCGCTTTGTCCATCTAAAGCTCGAGTATTCGACTGTAAATCTTCTAACACACGTCCCGAGAGTTTACCATAATTATTTGTTTTGGCATATTTTTCGACATCAAAATATACCGAGCCATTAACTTCATAAGCAAAACCATTTTTAATAATCTGCTTAACCATATCCGACTGTTCAATTATATGTGCCGAGGCATGTGGCTCAATACTAGGAGGAAGTGTATTTAACTGTTCCATATTTTTATGAAAAGCATTTACATATTTTTGTACAATCTCCATTGGTTCAACCTTATCAAGCCTTGCTTTTTTAGCAATTTTATCTTCGCCCTCATCTGCATCGTTTTCTAAATGCCCTACATCGGTAATATTTCTTACATATCTAACTTTATAATCTAAAAATTGCAAATATCTAAAAAGTACATCAAAAGTTATTGCTGGCCTTGCATGTCCTAAATGTGCATCACCATAAACCGTTGGTCCACAAACATACATTCCTACAAATGGAGGGTTTATTGGTTCAAACTTCTCTTTCTTCCTATTTAATGTATTATAAATTACTAATTCTGAATTCATTATTGTAGTTAATTAAATTTATTATTCAAATTACCGAGACATTGTAACACTAACTTTCTTAATTTTACCTCCCATTGGCGGATTCATTTTTGAAAGCTTTACTTTTATCTTATTAATTCCTGAAAGGTCTTTATAAAGTGCATCAATAATTCTTTTTACTATATTTTCTAATAAATGCGATTTTATCTGCATTTCTTTTTTTATAATTTTATAGGCAGCTTGATAGTTGACAGCATCAGCTATATCATCGGTATCAGCTGCCGATATACAGTCGGTTTCTAGACACAAATCGACCAAAAATCTATTGCCCACAATTTGCTCTTCCTCATAATGTCCGTGATAAGCATAAAACTCCATGCCCTCAATTTCTATTAGTCCCATACCTAATTTATTTAAAGTAGTTTACAAAAATATTAAATTTTAGTTTAAAAATGATATTTTATAGTTCTAAATACAAAAAACAATGAAATTTTCTGATAAAAGAAAGAATACCTGAATAAAAAATTGTGCTAACAGTAAAATATTGATAATTTTGTGAATTAATGCCTTCATATAAGAAAAACAAAATGGAAGAAGAAAAAAAATCGCTTAATTTTATTGAGCAAATAATTGAGAATGACCTAGAATCGGGGAAACACAAAGAAATTGTTACTCGTTTTCCGCCAGAACCTAATGGATACTTGCACATTGGACATGCAAAATCTATTTGCTTAAATTTTGGCTTAGGAATAAAATATAAGGGTAAAACAAATTTAAGATTTGATGATACAAATCCTACAAAAGAAGATGTTGAATATGTTAATTCAATTAAACAAGATATTAAATGGCTTGGTTTTGAATGGGAAGGAGAAGCACTTTTTTCTTCCGATTATTTTGACCAGCTTTTTAATTGGGCAGTAGAGTTTATTAAGCAAGGAAAAGCTTATGTTGACGACCAAACAGCCGAGCAAATTGCTGCAACAAAAGGAACACCTACTAGACCTGGAACTGAAAGTCCACACAGAAACCGCACAGTTGAAGAAAATTTAGATTTATTCAACCGAATGAAAAAAGGCGAATTTGCTGATGGTGAAAAAGTATTACGTGCAAAAATTGAAATGGACTCGCCAAACATGCACAAGCGAGACCCTATTATGTATAGAATAAAAAATGCAACTCACCACAGAACTGGCAACAACTGGTGTATTTATCCAATGTATGATTATACGCATGGCGAATCGGATTATATTGAAGGTATAACTCACTCGCTTTGTACTCTTGAGTTTGAAAATCACAGACCTTTATATGACTGGTTTTTAGACCAGATTTATGATGACAAAAAAACACGACCTCGACAGATTGAGTTTGCTCGCTTAAATATAAATTACACCGTAATGAGTAAGCGTAAATTACTTGAACTAGTAGAGTTAGGTTTAGTAAAATCGTGGGACGACCCTCGTATGCCAACAATTTCTGGTTTACGTAGAAGAGGTTACACACCAGAGTCTATCAGAAATTTTGCTGATAAAGTTGGCATTGCAAAGCGAAATAATATTATAGATGTTGCACTTTTAGAGCATAGCATACGTGAGGATTTAAACAAAAAAGCCCAGCGTGTAATGGCAGTTATTGATCCTTTAAAAGTTGTTATTACAAATTACCCTGAAGGACAAAGTGAAGAGCTTGATGCAGTTAACAATCCCGAAGACGAAAGTATGGGTAAAAGAAAAGTCCCTTTTTCAAGAGAATTATATATTGAAAAAGAAGACTTTATGGAAGATGCTCCTCGTAAATTTTTCAGACTAAGTGTTGGAAAAGAAGTTAGACTTAGATATGCATATTTTGTTACATGCAACGAAGTTATAAAAGATAAAAATGGCGAAATTATACAATTAAATTGCACTTACGACCCATTGTCAAAAGGAGGAAAATCTCCAGATGGAAGAAAAGTAAAAGGAACATTGCATTGGGTTTCGGCAGAACATGCACTAAATGTAGAAGCAGAACTTTACGATAGACTTTTTATGGACGAAGCTCCTGATGGACACAAAGATAAAGATTTTAAAGATTTTGTAAATCCCGATTCTTTAAATGTTATTAAAAACTGTAAAGTTGAACCTTTTGTAAAAGATGCAAAACCTGGTGATAAATTTCAATTTGAAAGAAAAGGCTATTTTTGTGTTGACGCCGATTCAAAACCTGACAATCTAATTTTTAACAGAACTGTTAGTTTAAGAGACTCTTGGGCAAAGAAAAACCCAAATCAAAATCAACAGAAGCAAAAACAGAAACAGAAAAAGAAGTAAAATTTGCTAAAAAAGAAGTTAAGCAAAAGCAATAAAATATTTAGTTATATTTTGTTGCTTTTTTATTGGCGAAAACAATTCGTAGCTTGAACTATAGTTTAGGCTATACCGCCAAACAGTGATATTCTGCAATTAGCCACATCGCCTTCGGCTACCGCTCAGGCTACGGAAATTATTTCGAGTTTTATAGCCAATACTGTAGTCAGATTAAAATAGATTCTCTCTTTAACCCGAGAATTTAGAAGTGCAACTTTGCGATTAACCCGATAATTCCGAAACCGAAGCTTGCAATAACCCGATAATTTCGTAAGTTTGTATAATGTTTTTGAATTAAAATTCGAAAGTATTATGTTTTTTTTATCACAAAACAATAATAATACCAAATAAATATCAAAATTGTCGACAAATTCTTCATCTTTTCCTGTTTTCCTGCACTTAAAATTTAAACAGTAGCTACGGCTATGCTTGAAATTTTAAGATTGTAAAACAAAAATATATTTTGAATTTATTCGGCAACTTTGAAATTCATTTGGTATAAACTCTATAACAAAGAATTAAGCTGTATCTTTTTTTTTCTTTTTCTAACAAAATAAAAAACAAGAAAAGCCCAAAATATAAAATTGGCAATTATTGTAATAATAAGGGTTTGCCTGAAAAATACAGGTTGATAGTAAAGCTCTATTTTATAATTCCCTTTATCTAAAGCGATTCCTGTAAAACCAACATTTACTCGTTTTAATTCTTTTACTTCGCCATTTACTTTTATTTTCCATCCTTTATCGTAAGGTATTGTAAAAAACACAAGCTTTTTCTTAGATAAATCGATAGTTCCTGTAATTCGACTTTGCTTAAAAGTTTCAATTTTAAACGTATCTTCTCGTAAATCATTTACCAATTTTGCATACTTATCAAAATTAAAATATCGTCCTTCAATAAAAGTGCTTGTATCAAGCGGGTTCAATTTTGTTAAACCTAAAGTATCAATAAAATCAGATCCTTTTTCGTTGACAAAACATGTTAATAAAGCTATTTGGTTTTTAAAATTTTGGGTTGAATATTTTATCAATATAAACTTATACGAATTAAAGTCTTGTACTGATAAAACAGCTTTTAAAGCTGAATAAAAAGTTGAATCTGAACTAAACTTCTTATTTAACATTGGCTGAACTGATGTTATAATAAAATTAACTTGACTTTGCTGAACTCTTCTACTTAACTCATCATTAATGTTTTGCAATGCTGTTGGTGTAAGTATATAATATTTTAATTTTACAAAGTCATCAAACTCAATATATTTATCGTAAGTATAACCAAAAGGAAGATAATATTTATTTTTCAGAATTGTAATTCCTTCTATTCTTGCTAAAGAATCAAAGCCAAAGCGCAAAAACTCGGGCTTTTCCGATTTGCTTAAATGATATTTTACATTTCCAAAGGTTTGAAGTAATGGGAAATTCCTAAAACCTGTAATCCAACGAGTTGCTGTTTCATCACCTTTAGTAATTAAACCTGTTTCTT
>JAOZLS010000275.1 GCA_029934705.1 Bacteroidales bacterium
AGCTCCGTGTTTATTGAGTTTTCCTTATTGGAAACAGCCTGTTTACATTTTTTTAACTACTCAGTATTTTATGTAAAACAAACTGTGAAAATGTTTTGTATATTCAAAATTATATTTATATTTGTTCCATAATTAAAGACAAAAAAAAGATGTGTATCTTTTATAAAACAATTGAATGGAAAGTCTGTATGAGCAATTTGCATTTAAACTGCGTAACGTAGATTATAAGCATAAGCGATATTTATACGATAAGATTGATTGGGCCGGTAAACTGGTTATTATAAAAGGAACACGAAAGGTAGGAAAAACAACGTTAGCTTTACAATATGTTAAAAATAATTATAAGCTTGACGAGAATGTGTTATATGTTAGTTCAGATAATTTTTATTTTTCTGATAATACCTTAAAATCTTTAGTCGAAAAGTTTGTTCAAAATGGTGGGAAACATTTATTTATTGATGAAATTCATAAATATCCCGAATGGACAGACGAAATTAATTACGTTCTTAATAAGTATGATGAATTAAAAATTGTTTTAATTGGAACAGCCGTTATTGATTTTTCTTTTAACGAGTTTCTAAATAAGCATGCAAAAGTTTACGAACTTCGAGGATTGTCTTTTAGAGAATTTTTATTATTTAAAATGGGGACAAATTTTGAAACTTTCTCTTTTAACGATATTCTTGAATCGCATGTTATTATTGCAAGTAAAATAAGTAAGGAAATTGATCCTTTGTTCTATTTTTCTGCTTATTTAAAATATGGATATTATCCTTTCTTTATCTCTCATAGAAACGAATTTATTGATATTTTAAGCGAAGCTATTGCTAATATTTTAGAATCCGATTTAACTTATGCACAAAAGTTTGACTTTAAAAACATTCATAAAATAAAAAAATTATTATACGGTATTGCACAAAATAGGGGGCAAAAACCTAATATAAAAAAAATGAGTGAGGAAATTAATGCAACTAGGGGGACTGTTTTGCAATATATTGACTACTTACATAAAGCAAACGTGTTAAATATTTTGAAAGAAATAGGGGCAGAGGACAGCTATTTAGCCAAACCTGAAACTATATTTCTTAATAATACTAACCTGTTTTATGCACTAGGTTTAAACAATGAAATGAATAGTTTTGTAGGAAAAACATTCCTTCAAAACCAATTAAGTTTCGCTAATGAGTTGAATTTTTCAACTAAAGTTGATTTAATTGTTAACAGCGAATATGAGTTTGTTATGAATAACAGCTCTTCTGATAAACAAACATTTTTTAATTTAGATAAAATATTCTTTCCTACGGAAAATATTGAAATAGGGGTAAAAAACAATATTCCGTTATGGATATTTGGATTTATGTACTAATCTTCGTGATTCTTTCTCAGATTTTAGGGGTATTATTTTTGTTAGAATTACACGCATAAATCTATACAAGGCTCTGCTTAGGCAGGGCCTTTCTCATTTGTATAGTAATAGTATTTAGTCGTTAGATATTAGTATTTAGAATTTTGATTGCAGAAAATCAAATAATTAACTGTTGTCAAATTACTAATATCTAAATACCTTAAAAATCATCACTCCGAAAAGTCATACGATGAATAATTTAGCAAATTCAGAGAAAAATTAAATCTGATAATCAGTCTGTTAATAATTCATCGTATGACTAAATTAGCTTATTTAGACTTTTCGGAGTGGACTCAATTTTATCATATATAAATCGGTCTGACGGCTTTGTTAATAAAAAAAAATGAGACAAATTGATTTCCGTATTTTGCAAATACAGCCGTCTGACCGATTTTCGGAGCAGACTCAATTATTATTTCTTTTAGCATTTACAAATTAAACTTTACCAAAGTTTAACGAATGTTTTTTTGATTTACCAGTTTAAAATTATAATTTTATCATAATTATCATAAAAATCAGTGTTCCATTTTAATATTTGCAAAATAACCATATCTTTTAATTTCAAAACAAAAAAAAGACTACTATAAAAGTAGTCTTTTTTCTTTCTTCTTCTTTACAACTATTTTATTTCTCCCGAAATTGTGTAAGTAAGTATTTGTGTTGTTTCAATACCTTGCTTACCTTGTTTTGTTGTAACAATTATTTTAGTTATAAAACCACCTGCTCTCATTACTGTAGGATCTATTCTTACTGTTAATTCTCCTTCGCTTTTTGGCTTTATTTCAGTATTATGAAGTGTAACACCAACTTGTGCTGGAATACTGATATCTACAACTTGCATATCCATATCGGATTCATTCTTAATTTTAAATGTGTAAGTTTGTACTTTACCACTTATAACACCAAACTGATGAGTTAAAGCCGGGCTTTGTACTCTTACATTTCCAAACATTGGTGCTTCAACTGGTTGAATTTGTGCATTTCCTAAAAATGTAAATGCAATCATTGCTACTGATAGGGTAATAATTTTTCTTAGTTTCATGACAATAAATTTTAAAGGTTTTGATAAATTAATTAATAATATGTGTTGTTTCTATTTAGATGCAGTAAGTTCTATTTTTCCATAAATAAAATTATATATTTTTTATAATACATGTAAGAGTATTAAAATTAGAAACTTATTTTAATCTAATTATTAAGTTTAATAGGATTTCCTGCATAAAAATCTAAGATACTACTTTTAAATAAATATTCGTACTTTGCTTGCACTAAATTTGATTTAGCTGTTAATAAATTATTCTTTGCTAAATTGTATTCGGCAGAATTTATTAAGCCTAAATTATATTTTTTTTCGGTATATTCAAACGCTTTTATATTTGCTTCTAAGGCTTTATTACTACTCAAATATTTTGCCGATGCCGAATTCAAATCAAAAAATGCTTTCTTTATTTCTTTATATAAGTTGTTTTTTTCTGTTTGTAAATTTAATTTTTGGTTCATTATGCTAATTTTTGCATTTTGTATATTATAATGAACTTGAAACCCATTAAATATTGGTATGCTTAGCCTAAAACCAACCGATTTGCTAGCATTGTCTGTTAACTGGTCTATAAATATATATTCACTCTCGCTATATGTTGGCATAATTGTGTAAACCATATCGTAACTACTTCCTACATAACCTATTGGTGCTGCAATTGAGTCGCCAGGAATGTAGCTTTTGCGTGCATCTGAATATCCTGTTGCATAGGTTGCCGAAAGACTTAACCTTGGGTATCGTCCTCCTTTGGCTATTGATAAGTCCGCCTCACTGGCTGATAGTCTTATGTTTGCTGCATTTATTTGTGGCAATTTTAAAGCTGATGTGTAAACTTCATCAAAATTAAAAGTTCTGCTAATTATCTGATCACTTATTTGTGGTTCTTCAATAGTAAATGTTATAGTGTCATTCAAATCTAATATTTGCTTTAATATAATGTACGATTCGGCTAGTTGATTCTTACTATTTATATATTGTAGTTCATCATTTGCAGTTTGTGCTTGCATTTCAAGCAAATTTCCTTGTGCTAATTTACCTGCTACTACAAGTTTTCTTGTTCGTTCTTCTTGCGTTTTTGCTTGTTCTAGTTGGTTTTTAGCTATTATAGTCATCTCCTTATTATATAAAATTTGAAGATAGGAAGTTGCTAAATTTAGGCTAATATCATTCTTCAATTTTTCTAAATCTTGAAGTCCTGCTCTAAAATTTAATTTATTCTTTTTTATTGTATTGCTAGTTTGAAAACCATTAAATAAATTTATCGAAGCTGAAATATACAAATTAGTTGATTGAACATTATTTTCGGTAAATTGATTTGTGTATGGATCAACCATACGCCCAAAATTTAGATTATAGTCGGCTCCAGCATTTACCGTAGGAAGAGCTGAACCTCTGGAGCTATTATATATATTCTCATTATACTGGCTATTTAAGTATTGTTGTTTTATTAAAATATTATTTTCATGAGCATAAGTTTTACATTTTTGTAAAGTCCATGTTTCCTGTGCATTGGCAGTTGTGCTTATAATAAAGAACATTGCAATACTAATTATTTTGTAAATCTTCATTTTGTGGGTTTTATGAATTAGGTTTATTAAAGGTATAATTTTTTATTGAAATATTAAATTCTATAATTAATTCATATTTCGACTTCTTGCAGGAGTTTTAACTTCATTTACCATAATATAGAAAATGTTTTTTCTAGTACTTATATTACTATTTGCATACGGTTGTTTTATGGTATAATATATAATTTTATTTTTAAGAGTAACCTTATAAACAAATTTAGTAAAAGAACTATCTGTTTGAATAATAGTACCCATATATCCTAAAAGTTCAATATAACTTTCCAGTACATATTTATTTTTTGAAACAAAACCATAAGAAATACATCTATCCTCAATTAAATCTATTTCGTAGGTGTAGTAGGGGTATATCTCTACACTTTTACAAGTAATTAAAGCTTTATTTCTATTTAAAGTATCAATATGTACAGTAAATTCAGGATCATATTTATAAAAACCTATAATAAACTCCTGAGATTTATCTAATAAATTATGCTGAGCATAAATATAAATTGGAATAAAAAAAAATGCTATAACTATTAGCTTTTTCATTTTAATGATATTTATTAGTAAACTCTAAATTTTTGCTAAAAATAATTATTATTAATTTAGAATAGAAAAATTTGACTTTTTCTTTTTATTATTTTTGACGAATCCAATTTTCTAAAATTATTTTTCCACTAGGAGTAAGAATAGATTCAGGGTGAAATTGTATGCCTTTTATGTTTAAAGTTTTATGTGAAATGCCCATTATTACATCATTATCATCAATTGCAGTTACTTTTAAAACATCAGGCAAATTTTCTTTTTTAACAGCCCAAGAATGATATCTGCCCGACATAAAATTAACAGAAATATTTCTAAATAAATTTTCATCATTGTCAACAATAATTGTTTTTTTTTGAATTCCGTGGTTAACTTCGCTTAAATTGAAGATATTGCCACCAAAAGCTTCTGCAATAGCTTGATGTCCCAAACAAACACCTAAAATAGACTTGTGAGAGTATCTTTTTATAATTTCTTTTAGTATATTATTCTGATTAGGAAGTCCTGGACCAGGTGAAATTAATATTTTATCATAAGCAGAAACTTCCTTAATATCTGTTTGATTAACTCTTACAACTTTGTAATTAGAAGTAAATTGCTCAACAATGTGAACTAAATTGTATGTAAACGAGTCGAAATTATCAATAATTATAATGCTCATTTGTTGATATTCTGATAGTTAGGATTAAAGTAATATTTTTTGCTACAAATTAAGCTAAAATAATTGTGATTTTAAGTAAGCAATGTTAACTTTGTAGAGTTAATTTTAAAAAAAATATGACTAAAGAGTTTGTTGAAATAGAAAATTTAAAAGCTAAAATAGTAGATATTATATCTATTTATGAAGATTTGAAAAAAACAAACACTTTATTGGAAGAGGATAATAGTAATTTAACAAAAAAGATACAGTTAAAAGATTATGAAATATCCGAACTTCAACAAAAATATGAAACTTTAAAAATAGCAAAAACGCTTACATCGTCGAGTAAAGACTCACACGATGCAAAAATAAAAATAAACAAAATAGTGCGGGAAATTGATAAATGTGTAGGTTTATTGAATAAATAAATTTTCTCAAACATAGTTTAATGGAAGAAAAGCTCTCTATAAAAATAAATATTGCAGAAAAATTCTATCCTCTTAAAATTGAAT
>JAOZLS010000276.1 GCA_029934705.1 Bacteroidales bacterium
AGAAGAACTATTTGCTTTTGTTTTTGGTGAAGAGTGGCGAATAGCAGGAGCTTATGCAAAAATATTAATACCTTTGTTGTTTATTAAATTTATTACAGTGCCTGTTTCTGTAACATTAAGTGTTTTTGAAAAACAGCATATTTCTTTATTTTGGCAGTTAGGACTCTTAGCCTTATCAATGTTAAGTATAGGACTTGCATATTATTACAAAATGGATTTTACACAATTCTTATATATATTTGTGAGTGTGTTGTCCGCATATTACATATATTTTATCTTTTTACTTTATAAAATAGCACAAGGAAATGAAAAAAAACAATAAAGCATATACATTTGGTCGGTTTTTTGACGATTTTACAGAAGGTGATATTTTTTATCATGAACCAGGAAAAACAGTTACAGAATCCGATAGTAACTTGTTTACATTAATTACAATGAATCATCATCCTGTTCATTTAGATAAAAATTACGCATCAAAAGCACAGCATAAACAAATTTTAGTGGCCGGACCACTTGTTTTTTCTCTTGTTGTAGGAATGACGGTTAGAGATATTAGCGGAAAAGCAATTGCAAATTTAGGCTATGAAGAAATTAATCATTTAGGACCTTGCTTTATCGACGATACACTTTATGCAAGAACCGAAGTTCTTAATGTTAGAGAATCTAAATCTAAGAAGGATAGGGGTATTGTAAGAGTAAGAACTTACGGTTTTAATCAAAGAGATGAAGATATTTTGGTTTTTACCCGTAATATTTTAATTCCAAAAAATAAGAATAATGAAAAATAAATATAAAAAAAAGCTAGTTCATAGGTCGTTTATGTTTACGCCTGCTCATAATCAAAAATTTATTACAAAAAGTTTTTTGACCGATGCAGATGCAATAATTTTTGATTTGGAAGATGCCGTTCCTGCTAATAAAAAGGATGAAGCACGAAAAATTATGAAAGATTTTTTATCGACAGAAATGCCCGATGATAGACCTTTGTATATAAGAATTAATCCTATTGATAGTGGACTTACACTTAAAGATTTAGATGCTGTTGTAAGCCCTAATATTAATGGTTTTGTATATCCAATGTCTAGTTCAGCAAAAGATATGATTGCTTTTGGAGCTCAATTATCGTTAAAAGAAACAGAGCTTGGCTTACCTAAGAATCATTTCGATATTATTGCTTTAGTTGAAACACCTAGGGGAATTCAAAATATTAAAGAGATTACTGGTGCCTCTAAGCGGATAGTAGGTTTATTATTTGGAAGTGAAGACTTTCTTGCTGTACAAGGAGGAAGACATGGAGCTGATGGAAGAGGAATTGCTGTACCACGTCATTTACTAGCAATGGCAGCAAAGTCAGCAGGTATTCTTGCAATTGATACACCTTATGTTGATATTGATAATGTTGAAGGATTAAAAGCTCATATAAACCAAGCTCTTGATTTTGGATTTGACGGTATGGGAGTTATGACGCCAAAGCAAATTCCTATTATACATAAAATGTATTCACCAGAGAAAGAAATTATTGATAAAGCATTAGAAATTGCTGAAATTCATGCAGAAGCTGAAAAAAATAATAAAGGAATAACTTTAAAAAACGGAATTTTTGTTTCGCCTCCAACTCTTAAAAATGCTCGTAGAGTACTTAAAAGAGACATCGAAATAAAAGATTATATAAATTTTATACAAAAGAGTAAAAGACATTAAAAATGAAACCTTTTTCAAAAGAGAAATTAGTTGAAGATTTAAAAAATATTGGAGTAAAAAAAGGTGATATACTTCATCTTAAAGTATCTATGCGTGCTATTGGTAAAGTAGAAGGCGGTGCCGATACTTTACTTCAAGCTTTAATAGAAGCAGTAGGAGAAGAAGGGACTCTTGTTTCCGATGCTTTTATTAATGTTTTTGCATTACCTCTTTCAAATGAAGACTCCAAGAAAATAGCAGACGATAAAACACCCTCGTATGCTGGCGTTTTTGCAAATAAAATGATTCAACATCCTAAATCTTTCAGGAGCAAGCACCCTATACAAAAATTTTCGGCAATAGGAGCAAAAGCAGAAGAATATTGTACCAAACACAACGATAAAACTGGTGGCTATGCTCTTTTAGATTTTATGATGGATGATGATGCTAAAAATCTTACTATTGGAGGTGCAGTTGCTGGTGTTGGTACTACACATGTTGCTATTGAAAGGTTAGGCTTTGTTCGCCAAATAATTAATAAAGGTGTGAATTATAAAGCTGATAATGGTGAAATTAAATTTGCTAAAGTCGATTGGAATGGTGGCTGTGGCGATGGTTTTCGTAATTTTATCCCATTATATTATGAAAAAGGAGGAATCCTAAATTCTGGTAAAATTGGAAATAGCGAAACTATTCTTACTTCAATGAACAAAACAATTGAAATCGAAATGGATAAATTGAAAGAAGATAATAGTTTCTTCTTTTGTAGCAATCCTGCGTGTTATTCCTGCAGAATGAGCTGGAATCATTCCGATAAAAATAAAATAAAATTTGTATGGGCTTGGTTAAAAAAGAATTATAAAGGTATATCATTTAATCGATTTAAAATAATTTACAAATCAATACTTAAAAAGAAATAATTACTGATGGTTACTATTTATACTCAATCGAAATATATGCCAGAAAAAGTATATATATTTGATGTTATTTTTAATGAGTTTTTAGGTTTTAGGTATAATATAAGTTTTCACGACGAAAAAACTTATAAACTTACTTTTAAGGGCGACAAATCTATTGTTTTTAAAGATACTTTCTTTGCCGAAATTCCTAACGATTCACATTATTTAAAAGCTGAATATTTACCATTAAAACCTAGCTTTTTAAAATCAAATAATTATACTTCCGAAAGTGATTTACCTCTTATTTTTGGTGATAATTCTTTTGAAGAAAAAGAAGATGAAATTGTGTCGGGACAAGATATTTTTGCTTCTGCATTTTTTATGCTTACACGTTGGGAAGAAAATGTTAAAACAGAACGTGATAAGTATAACAGGTTTCCTGATAAAAATGCTTTTGTTCAGCAATATAATTTGCAATACAGACCTTTAGTTAACGAATATACAAGTTTCTTGCTTAATCTGTTACGTAGTAACGGTTACTCTAAGAACGAAAGAAAACATGAATATACTCCTGTAATTACTCACGATGTTGATTTTATAGCAAGATATGATTCTTTTAAAAAGTATTTTAAGGCTTTAGGTGGTGATATTTTACATAGAAAAAGTATTAAATCATTTTTTCAAACTAATTTAGACTATTTCAAAATTAAACTTTTTAAGAAACTTGATAATTACGATACTTTTGATTTTTTAATGGATATTTCGGAACAAAATAATTTAAAATCAAATTTTTATTTTATACCAGCCTATATAAATGAAGAAGATGCACGATATGATATTAGAGACCATAGGATAAAATCGATAATAGATAATATTGATAAAAGAGGACATAAAATTGGTTTTCATGGTCCTTTTCGCTCCTATAATAATTTTAAACTTTTAAAAGAGGAACAAGAAAGATTAATTAATATTCATTTTGAAATAAAAGAGGGACGACAGCATTATTTACGCTTTGCCAATCCAAATACTTGGCAAATTTTAGACGATGCCATGATGCGAAAAGATAGCACAATGGGGTTTTCTTATGGAGGAGGATTTAGAGCAGGTACTTGCTTTGAGTATTCAGTTTTTAATATTGAAAAAAGGAAAAAACTCAGATTAAAAGAAATGCCACTTATTGCTATGGAAGTTGGTATTAAAGCTAAATACTCTAATAAAGATGAGTTTATGAAAAATATAATTTTCTTATCTAAAATAGTTAGAAAATATAATGGAAACTTCGTTTTTTTGTGGCACAATAGCAATTTTAATACTTTTGAATGGAACTTTGCAACTGAATATTATAAAAAAATAATGAACGAAATAAGTAAATAATGATAGAAGTTTATTTATTATATTTTTTATCAGGAGTTTTAAAAACATTTTTGATATATTTTAATATTAATTTACCTTTTGATATTACTATGGCAACAGGTATTTTATTAATATTTTTTGTTATTGGTGATTTATCTTTGAATGGAATAAAATATAAGTATTCAAAGTCTATATTAACTGTTTCTATTTTTCTATTATTATTTTTTGTGTGGATATTAATAAGTTTGCTGTACACAGAATCTCCTTCATATTCTTTAAAAAAGGCTTTTTTATTTATTACTAACCTTGTAGCATTTTTTTATCCTTTATTAATAAAACGCTTTAATGTAAAGAAATTTATTTTATATTTGATTATAACTATTCCAATAATTTCTGTATTTTTCTTTTATATTTATTTAAAACTGGCAACTGTAAGGGACACAAATCCAATGTATTACCAAATTGCGGGTTTATATTTAAGTCTTTCAACAATATCAGGTATAATATCAGTTATTGTTTTTACTTCAAAAGAAAGAATATTTAAAAAATCAATAACAAATTTTATAATAGGAACTTTATTTTTTTTGATAGTATTACTCAGTGGAGCAAGAGGTCCACTCTTTTTTACTATAATATCTATTACGTTATATTTTTTGTATAAACTGTTATTTTTAAAAATTAATTTTAAAATAAATCTAAAAAGGATTATAATAAATTCTGTAATTTTTATTCCAATAATTTTAACAGGTGCAATTTATTTTATTAATAAATATTACAATAAACTTGAAATACTTTTACATAGATCAATTGTACGTGCAAATCTTCTTATCTCAGGTTTTATAGAAAATACCGATATGGGCAATTCTGTTGACACCCGAATGGATTTAATGAATTTTTCTTTTTCAAAAATTTTCAATAATTTTTCTTCTTTCATGGGCGGATATGGTATTGGAAGTTTTGGAATATTATATACTGGAAATGATATTAGAGAATATCCACATAATATTATTCTTGAAATTTGGTTTGAATTAGGCTTAATAGGAGTTTCGATATTTTTATTATTTATTATTTTTAATTTCTTTGGAAAATCTAAAACAAGTAAATACGTTTCAGGATTTGTTTTGTTTTTCATTGTTTTAAATATGTTAAAATCTAGTTCTTTAGTAGATATTAGAATATATTTTACTTTTTTTGCACTTTATTTAATTACATACGAAAATAAATTAAACAAAAATGTTATATAAAATTTGTCATTTAACCTCAGTTCATAGTAGGTACGATGTAAGAATATTTTGGAAGGAATGTGTTAGCCTTAAAAAAGCAGGATTTGATGTAAGTCTTATTGTTGCTGATGGTTTAGGCGATGAAATAAAAAAAGGGGTTCATATATTTGATGTTTCAAAGGAAACTAAAAGAATAAATCGTATATTAAAATCACCAAAAAGAGTTAAAGCAAAAGCTATAGAAATAAACGCTGATGTTTATCATTTTCACGATCCAGAACTTATACCTATTGCTTTAAAATTAATAAAGGAAGACAAAAAAGTTATTTACGATGTTCATGAGGATGTACCTAGACAGTTACTTACAAAACCATATTTAAAAAAAATTATAAAACCTTTTATCTCAAGAATTTTTGAAATTTTTGAAAATAGAGCAGCTAAGAAATTTTCAGCAATTGTTACAGCAACAGATTTTATAAAGGATAGGTTTTTAGACATTAATAAGAATTCATATTCTGTAAAAAATTATCCAATAATTTCTG
>JAOZLS010000277.1 GCA_029934705.1 Bacteroidales bacterium
GATGGATGAGTTAAATACAGGGTTTAGAAATAATAATACATCAATACGCTTTTATCTTAGTAATATTACTTATGTTAAAAATGATACTGTAAACTTTTCGCAAGCGAGATGTCACGTTTTGGCACTCAGTAACAGGGATAGCTCCGCATACAATGTACATATTGTTAATAGTATTACCGATGCTAGAGGCTTAACAGTACATGGTTTTGGAAAGTTCTTTAAATGGAACATGGGAGTTTTTAGACAATGATGGCGATTATAAAAACAAAGAGCGAATAAAGCTTACTCCAACTAACCACACTCTAACTAATGGTCCCGATGATATTACAAGTATCGACTTGACTAATTTAACCTATATTTACATACTGTATATTACTCGCTTATCTAATAATGATTTGGTTTTTGATTACGAATACAATTTTATTTCAGGTCCTGCATTTTTTGAGGCTTATGGTAGCAAAACTTATAACAAAGACTAAAACTACAAATGCAAAAAATTGAAGAACTCACCCTATACATTATAGCACAACAAAAAGAAATAGATAAGCTAAAAGTAGAAGTAGAAAAGTTACGATAAGTTATAGGTAAAGCGTTTTTAAAGTCATCGGATGAATATGTTTATTAAAATTATAGAGGTTAAAAATCTAGTAAAAAGTTAATTGTAAATTCATCCGATGACTAATTGAAAAAAGTAAGGTTTGTGCAAAGCGTGGCACGGCTATTATAGCAAAGTTGAAGTACTTTCATGTTTTTCGCAGTTTATTAGCATAACCGTGCCACGCATAAAATTTAGTAAACAATTTAAACCATATATTATGAAAAAATTAATTTTATTATTGGCAACAGCTCTATTATTTACAACATGTAATAGAGGCCCTTATTACCCATTCAACCAAGATGCAAAAGAGTTTTTTATTTTTAAAAAAGGCTCGTGGTGGTTATACGAAAATGAGCAAACTCATGAAAGAGATTGCTTATATATTGTAAATGATGACTTTTTAATTAAAACAGAAGATGAAAATAATCATTACCACGATTTGGCTTTCTCGTATTTTTCTTCAAAAGATTCTGTTTTTTATGGCGATGCTACTTATAATTCAGGTACTAATGATACTCATATTAGCGAAACTATAGTATATAAAAATCTGGGACTTAATTTTTCTGTAAGCTTTCCTAATGTGGAACTTGATACAATTGTAGAATATTATAGTGTAGATACTGTTTGTCAGTTGAATACAAAGGTTACTTATTTGGGTGATGTGATTTACGGTGAAAAAACTAGGATAAAATCTCTAGATGGAGTAATATTTTATTCCTCAATCAAAAAAATATGGAGGGAACGTAATATCGGTATGACAAAATTTTATATTAAAAGTAATACAATGGAATATTCTTATAATTTAGTTGATTATAATGTAATTTATTAGGCTATGAAAAAAATATTAATAAGTTTAATAATAATATTAGCATATAATTATTGCTTTTCACAAGGCACTGTTCAAAATCTTGAAAAATATTGGTACTATAAACAAAGGCTACAAGAAAATTTTATGGTTGTTAGTTCAACTAATGAATCTGGCACCAATCATCCTGCTATAACTCGAGGTTATCACCCAAATTGGTTTAATCATATTGCGTATGATGAGCATGGTGTTCAAATAAGTTGGCCAGTAGTAAGTTGGGGCGATAATAATGCAGGTTTGCAGCACTATATAGCTGTATTGGCAACAGAGTGTCGCTTATTAAAAGATTACGGTCAAGTAACTTGATTTGGGTGGATTAAGGTGGTGAAAATCCCTTATTATATGTTTTTGTTCAGATTTATTTTTTATTTGAAAAAGCTTTTATTGTTCGTATCTATACGAAATTATTTGTCCTGTTTTTGCACAAATTTGGTAATGAGGACCGCCGCCCTGCATTTGTGGGTCAGATAAATTATAGTCGATGTGCCACTCTTCGTTAATTAATTCTGCTTTTATAGTGTAAATAGAGAAATCACGATAAGCTCTTTGTGCATCATCGTTTGCAATTTTCAATGCTTTTTCTTTGCTTATTAGTATTGAAACTGGTTCTGTTTTTAAAAAATCATTTTCCATTTTAAAGAATAAATTTTTGCCTGTATTTAGGTCAATTACTTGAATGTATCTGCCATAAGATTCGTTTCCCATTATAACTATTTTTTCGTCAAATAAGTCGATATATAATGAATTACTGTATTTGCTGTGTTCAACATTTAGTTGATTTACAGCTCCTCGCCAAACTTCTTTGCCTGTGTGAATATCCAAACAAATTAAATTGGAACCACTTGAAATTTGATTGTGAGTTGCAATAACTATTTTATTATCGGCTACAATTAGTTGAATTATATGCCCAAAATTTATTGCAAAATAATTAGAATATGTCCAAATTTCTTCTTTTGTTTTTGCATCTCGCAGTAGTACAGTAAAACTTTGATTATACTCTTTAGCGATTAGATCGGTGAACATAATTAAGAATTCTTTTTCATCATTATCTTTAATGATTTTGTTTGTGTGCGGTTTAATTACGTTATTTTCAGCATCTTCATTGTCAATATTCCAGACAATATCTAACTTAGTTGTGCTGTTTTCTAGTAAGATTTCTAAGTTATCTATATCAAGAATCCAATTATTGAAGATAATTCCTTTATTTTTAGTGTCTTTTTTTACTTGACTGTTACACGATGTAGCTAATAATATAGAGAGTAATAATAAAACATAAGTTTTCATAATTATTGATTTTTAGAAGATGATATTTTCCATCAATTTTATTGACTACGCCCGTTTTGTCTCAATAGCTTTGACTGGTATTAGTGTAATCTATATCTTCTTTTTGCTTCTTCAGCTTCTGCATGATTCCAAAATGGACCAACTATTATTAAATTTGACTCTAAATGTGAACTTAATGATTCTTCAAAAAAACGATACTCTCCTGATGCAATTGCTGCAGGTACTCTAATTAATTTCCACGAATTTGATATTTTACGGCGTTCTACTTTCAATACAAACCAATATACTTCTCTTTCGGATTCAAATAAACTGTCTTGTTTTACGCCAATTTTATAAAATGATTTAGCTTGGTTTGCTTCTTCATATTCATAAAATATTCCTAGAGGAAATGCTTCGCCTTTGCGTAAACTTTTAGCTAATATTTTGTCATAAGCTTTGATTGTCCCAGATTGAACAGTATTAGTACTTTGATTAATTTTGTAATTGTTAAGTAATGTTGTAGAATCTGTAACAATTTCTAAGTTAATATTAAACCAATATACAATAGTTTTATTACTTATATAATGAGAATCAGTGATTTGACCGTAAGCGTTTGTAGGTTTTATTAGGGTTGCTAATAAGAACAAACTTAAAGTTATTATTGTTGTTATATTCTTTTTCATGTTAAAAGTTTTTAATAATCCCAGTAATAAAAAATATTATCGAAGTTTTTATTAATTAAATCTTCTTTTGCTATTAAAAATTTTGCTGTTCCATAGTCAGCCCATACTATATTGTGTTTTCCTGTGCTAGCAATTTGAAATAAAACAGTGTCAAATTTATGATATTCTTTTACTTGTTCTCTTGGATTTACATTTAAGAAACAAGGATATCCGCCTACTTTGCTATTGTTTAGAGTTTTGTCAACAATTTCTTGATATTTTTGTTGAAGAGCATCTTGCTTAAAGAAATCACTGCAACCTAAAAAGTTACCATCAGTATGAAGTTTTTTTGTAATAAAGTATGATTCATTTGTTGGCATTAATTCAGTGTTTTCTTCAAAAGAAATCATTACTTCTTTATTTGATATTGGAAGTATATCAAAATTGATATTTAAAAATGAAAAATCTGTGATTAAATTATCTTTTGAGATATTTTCGATAAATTTTACTTTGAAGTTTTTTTGAATTATTGGGTCATCTTCGTCCATTCCAAAGTATTCGATATCTTGTTTGATAAAGAATTGTAGTATTCCCTTTTTAGGATAATCATTGAGTTGTGGTAGTTCCTCAAAGTTAATTTGAGCTAAAAAACCTAAATGATCATTGTTCTCATCAACAGGATAATCCGCAACTTCTGTTAGATATGGAAAACCACCGATTTTAGAGTTCCATAGATGTATTTCTTCGTTTTCTTCATACTTTAAATTTAAAACTTTTTTTATTGATTTTTCTATGATTGTTTTATAATCATTAAAATCTTCAGGTAATTTTTGTAGTAATTTTTCATTCATAATATTGATATTTATAGGTTTTGTTATTTTAGTACTGTTTTTTTTATTTGTTTTCCAGCTTTATTATATTCTGTTTTGAAATTTGTTTCACTTTCTGCTAACTTATTTATAAAGATAGTATAAATATATTTGATTTTGTTTGTCCCTTTAAAATATTCATATTTTTCTTTTCTGTAAGGACTAAAAATTATTTTAAGATTCTTTCTTTCGATAGATGAATATGCCATATATAAAACGGTTTCATTTAACAAATGTTTTTTGTATATAAAGAGAGAATAATTGGGAGCAGAAACAACCAATCCGGTTACTTCGAGTTTAATAGTATCGTTAAAAATTGAGTATATCTCTTTTGTAAAAATAGAAGGCTCAATTATTAGACGAATATATTTTGGCTGATTATTTTTATAAGCAACTGCAATATATTTTATGTTTTCAGTTGGTTTGTTTATTTGTTCGAGACTGTTGTGCCATTTTTTAATGTCGGGTTTTGAATATTTTAGTTTTGGAAAGTTTATATATTTATAATATTTTATTACGCCTTTAAAATTTTCTAAGGAATCCTTAGAATAAGTCATCTTAGTTAAAAAAGTTATAGATGTATCTTTTGAAATTAGGTTTCTAGTATTTTGTGATATTTTTTCAATACTTAATTTTATTTTATGTCTGTTCTTTTCAGTATCGTAAAGTGCTTTTATAAGATGATATTTTTTGTCAAGCTTATTCTCTTGAAGTATTAAAATATGAGAACTATTTATTTCTAATTTATCCTCATTGTTTGGAATATAGGTTGTATAATCTCCTTCAAATATCTCGCTTATTTTGCCATAGATTATTTCAACTACATTAAATTTTTGGTAATAATAGCAGGCCTCTACAACAAATTGTCCTGGTTCAACTGCATCTTCAACTGCAATACATTTTGCAACAATTGGCTCTTTATATTTAATTTCTTGCGTTTCTGAAATTGGAATAATCATCGACTGTTTTATTGCTTCTTCGATTGTTGTTTTACTTCCAGGCAAGTTGTTGTTTTTTTTATCAATATTTTGACTATTCAAAATTGCAATATTTGTAAAAAGCAACACTATAATAATTAAAATATGTGTTTTCATAATTTTTCTAGATATTTTTTTATTTCTGATTTATCAGACTTTTCAATTTCTGCTGGTAAATTTACGAATTACCCTGTGTCGTTATCAATTATAATAAATTTAAAATTATTTTTAGGCAGAATTTCCTTCAAAATTGTATATTTGCTCTCAGCCGATGAATAATACATTAGTTTTTTTTCGATTTCTTCTTCTGAAAGTTGTTCAGAGTCAGAATAATAGTCATGTTCTACAGTTTTATTGGTGAAAATAATTTTTGCATCAGCTTTCCAATTTTCAGTTAAAACGAATAAGCCGAAAGATTTTTCTTTATTTTTCAAATCAGT
>JAOZLS010000001.1 GCA_029934705.1 Bacteroidales bacterium
ATTCTAAATAAATTTCACTCTGAATATAAAATTCATGGGAATAAAATAAAAGCATTACACAGAGTAATTGCCAAAGTTGGTAATGCAACATTTTTAACTAATCTTACAACTGCTGTAGGTTTTGCAACTTTTGTTTTTACAGGAAATCAAGCTTTAATTGAATTTGGTATAATAGCATCGATGAATATTATTGGAGTTTTCATCTTATCAATAACACTTATACCTGTATTTTTCAGCTTTTTAGACGATCCTAAGGAAAGACATATAAAACACTTAGACTACAAAATTGTTGGTAGAATTGTTGAACGCTTTTTATTTATTGTAGTAAACCGCCGTAAATCTGTTTATATAGTTGTTCTAATTCTTACTGTTATCGCTGTTTTCGGTGTTATGAAAATAAAAACACTCGCTTATATTATTGATGACATTCCTGAAGACAACCCCATATATATGGATTTAAAGTTTTTTGAAAAAACAGCTGACGGCGTGCTTCCACTAGAAATCCTTATATCTAAGAAAAACAAAAACGACTCTTTAAGTTACTCCTCTTTTGTTAATATAAATAAATTTGAAGAATCCCTTTCTTCATTTAATGAAATTTCTAAACCTTTATCGCTAATTTCAGCTTTCAAATTTGTAAATCAAGAGTATTATAAAGGCAAGGTTAAATACTATAAATTTCCTGATGCAGTCCAGGCAAAAAGACTATTACCATACTTGAGTAATCTTAATGGTTCTAGTAACAATCTACTTACTTCATTTATAGACAAATCTTATAATACAACACGAATAAGTTTAAGGGTTAAAGATATTGGAACAGGTAAAATGAAAAGCCTAAAAAGTAGCCTTGAGAAAAAACTAAAAGAAATTTTTCCTGAAGAAGATTATTACACTGCAGTAACAGGTTCAAGTGTGGTATTTGCACAAGGAACAGGGCTTTTAGTAAACAATTTATTTACAAGTCTGTCCCTAGCAATTTTAATTATTGCAATTTTTATGGCATCAATGTTTTCTTCTTTTAGAATGATTGCTGTGTCATTACTACCAAACATTTTGCCATTAGTATTTACTGCTGCATTAATGGGTTATTTTGATATATATATAAAGCCTTCGACAATTCTAGTTTTCAGTATTGCATTTGGTATTTCGGTTGACAATGCAATACATTTTTTATCCAAGTACAGGCAAGAGCTAATGTTTAATAATTGGAATATTGAGCAATCTGTTATAAACGCTTTAAAAGAGACAGGCGTAAGTATTATTTACACCGCTACAATTTTATTATTTGGTTTTGGTATTTTTATATTATCCGATTTTGGAGGAACTGTTGCATTAGGACTTTTAGTTTCAATAACATTATTCTTTGCAATGTTTACAAACCTTATATTATTACCGTCGATACTATTAAGCTTAAAAAAAGTAATAACAACTAAAGCTTTTAAAGATAAAATAATTAATTCCGAAGAAAAAGTTATTGAACTAAAATAACATATTCACATTAAAAAAAAGCCCGAAAAGTTTATAATTTTTCGGGCTTCTTTTTTTAATAGAGTTATTATGATCAATAACTCCTAACTTTAATTTTCTCAGCTAATTGAAGCAAAACCGATAGTTGACTTTTATTTACAGAAGTCTGATTTATGTAATTTATAGCTTTTTGATAATATTCATCTATTTTAGAAATAGTAAGTTCTTTAATATTTAGCATATCATATATTTCTGTAACTTTCCTCACCTTTGTTTTTCTTTCAATACTATTATCATTCAACAATTTAAATAGTTCTTCTTTTAAATTACTCTCCAAAAGGTTTATTGCATTTATCATTAAAAACGTTTTTTTTCCTTCTATTATATCTCCACCAATTTGCTTTCCAAAAATATCGGTGTTAGCATAAACATCTAACAAATCATCTTGAAGTTGAAATGCTATACCTAAATTTAAGCCAAAATTATAAAGCAAGTCGGCATCGGTTGAACTTGCACCACCAATAATAGCTCCAGCCTTAATAGCCGCTGCAATTAAAACTGATGTTTTTAACTTAATCATAAGCAAATACTCATCAACTGTAACAACATCTCGTGTTTCAAAATTCATGTCAAATTGTTGACCCTCGCAAACTTCTAATGCAGTTTTATTAAATAAGCTTAAAACAGGCACAAGCGTTTCTGGTGAAGTTCTTATAATAAAATCATAAGCCTTAATCATCATCGCATCGCCAGAAAGAATAGCTGTATTAACATCCCATTTTATATGAACAGTTTGATTTCCTCGTCGCAAATTAGAATTATCCATAACATCATCGTGCAAAAGAGTGAAGTTATGAAAAACTTCAAAGCCTATTGCGGCATTATACGCCATAGTAACATCACTAGAAAACACATTACATGCAGCAAGCAAAAGAGCAGGTCGAATACGTTTTCCGCCAATATCTAAAATATATTTCACAGGCTGATATAGTCCTTGCGGTTCGGGCTCAAAATTAATTTCGTTAATTTTGACTTCTATAATTTCTTGTAATTTTTTTATTGAATACATTTTTGTAATAATTGGAAGTTAGATTAATAAAGACAAAAAAGTTGGATAAAATTAAGGATTATTCGTTATAAAATAAAATGTAAAGTAAATTTATTGACTAAAAATATTTATTTATGAAATTTAAAGCATAATTTAGCCTTTTAGAAAAACATTAAAACACAATGAAAGCAATTTCGACAAGTGAAATAGCCACTATTATTAGAGCAAAACTCATAGGAGATAGCGATGCTATAATCGAAAATATTATTATAGATAGCAGAACTGTTATTTCCGATAAAAAAACTCTTTTTATAGCACTAAGAAGCGAAAGAAACAATGGACATAACTACATAAAAGAACTTTACAGCAAGGGTATTATAAACTTTTTAGTTAGTGAATTTCACGAAAGCTTTAATAATTACAAAAAAGCAAATTTTATTGTAACAGGAGATAGCTTGAATGCACTTCAGCAACTTGCAAAACATTACAGAAATAATTTTAATAACGAAATTATTTCAATTACTGGAAGTAATGGTAAAACGGTAACAAAAGAATGGTTATATCAACTATTAAACTCAAAATACGATATAGTCAGAAGCCCGAAAAGTTATAATTCGCAAATAGGAGTAGCATTATCATTAATGCTTTTGGAAAATAAATATAATTTAGCAATTATTGAAGCAGGAATATCAAAGCCCAATGAGATGGGTACTCTTCAAAAATTAATAGAACCGCATATAGGTATTTTTACAAATATTGGAAATGCTCATCAAAAAAACTTTAGTTCAATTGAACAAAAAATTACTGAAAAACTAAAATTATTTAAAAATTGTGATAGAATAATTTACTGTTCAGAGAATAAACAAGTTGATAAACTAATAAAATCACAATTCTTAAACAAAGAAAAACTATTCACATGGTCAGAAGACAACCGCTCTGATTTACAGATAATTAAACTAATAAAAAGCGATACGAATACCCACATAAACTCCCTGTACAATAACTCTGAGTACAATTTAAACATTCCATTTACAGATGATGCTTCAATTGAAAATGCAATTAATTGTTTATCCTATTTAATTGCTTCAAAAAAAATAAACAACGACATTCTTAAATCGTTCAGTAAACTCTCACCTATTAAAATGCGATTAGAATTAAAAGAAGGTATAAATAATTGCACTTTAATTAATGATTACTACAACTCGGATTTAAGTTCGTTAAAAATTGCACTTGATTTTTTAAGCACTCAAAAACAGCACAAAAACAAAACAATAATTTTAACCGATATTTTTCAAAGTGGGTTAAAGAAAGATGAACTTTACAAAAAAATTTCAGGAATAATAAATCAGGCAGGTATAAATAAAATAATAGGCATAGGGAAAAACATAAAAAGTAAAAGGGCTTATTTTGACAAAATAACGCAAAAGCTTTTTTTTGATAATAGTGAAAGTTTTATAAAAAGTGCAGCTATAAGTAATTTCAAAAACGAAACAATTCTTATAAAAGGCTCAAGAAAATTTGCTCTTGAAAAAATATCTGAAAAATTAATAAAGAAAAGACACCGAACAATTTTAGAAATAAACTTATCTGCAATAACAAACAATCTAAATTACTACAAATCAAAACTTTCATTTAAAACCAAAATAATGGTTATGGTTAAGGCATTTTCGTATGGTAGTGGGAGCTACGAGATAGCAAATCTTTTACAAGAGCAAAAAGTTGATTATTTAGGTGTTGCATTTACCGACGAAGGCGTTAAACTAAGAGAGGCTGGTATTTCGCTTCCTATAATTGTAATGAACCCTGAACCAAATAGTTTCATAAACATTATTGATTATAAACTAGAACCTGAAATATATAATTTCAACATATTGCATGCCTTTGCAAAATCAGTGAGTTCTTTATCAGGACAAACAATAAACATTCATATAAAGATTGATACAGGAATGAAACGTTTAGGGTTTTGCGACTTTGAAATCCCAGATTTAATTAAAATATTAAAAGAATATAAGCAACTAAGGATAAAGTCGATTTTTTCGCATTTAGCAGGAACAGACGAAGACATACATAATGATTTTACAAATTCTCAAATAGCAAAATTTGAGGAATTAAGCAACAAAATAAGCGATGAGTTTAATTATAAAATATCACGACATATTCTTAATTCATCGGGGATAGAGCGGTTCTCTAATGCAGAATACGACATGGTTAGGCTTGGCATTGGCTTGTATGGTTTTAGTCCAAATAATTATAACGAACTGCAAAATGTAAGTACTTTAAAAAGTACGATATTACAAATAAAGAATGTTAAAAAAGGAGAATCAATTGGTTATAGCAGAAATTTTATTGCAGAAGAAAATATGAAAATAGCTATAATACCTATAGGTTATGCCGATGGTTTTAGCAGAAAACTAAGTAATGGGATTGGTAAAGTATTAATTAAAACCAAATTAGCTCCAGTAGTTGGAAATATTTGTATGGACATGAGCATGATTGATGTAACAAATATTAATGTAAAAGAGGGAGATAATGTAACTATTTTTGGAAATAAAAACCCTGCATCTGAGATAGCACAAACTCTCGACACAATTTCTTATGAAATTATTACGGGTATTTCTGAAAGAGTAAAAAGAGTGTACTATAAGGAATAATTAACTGTCCAAACTTTCATATACAGAATTTTTACTATTAAACTCTGGTACGATTTTCTTCATTTGAGCAACAATTTCAAAATTATCGTGATTTCCCAAAGAAACAATTAGCTTATCTATTTTCGGAATAATATCTTTCGGATCATATTCACGAACCTTTGCCATCATTATTTTTTCATGTATGGTAGGAAGAGTATTTTCTTTATCATTAAGTAGTTCTTCATAAAGTTTTTCGCCTGGACGTAGCCCTGTAAATTTAAGATTAATATCTTGTCCTAGTTTTAATCCGTAAATTTTAATCATTTTTTTAGCTAAATCTACTATTTTAACAGAACTACCCATATCAAAAATAAATATTTCGCCTCCAGCACCTAATGCTCCGGCTTCAAGCACAAGCTGACAAGCTTCTGGTATAGTCATAAAATAACGAGTAACATCAGGATGAGTAACAGTAACTGGACCACCACTCTCTATTTGCTGTCTAAACCTAGGAATTACTGAACCATTTGAACCTAGAACATTTCCAAACCTTGTAGTAATAAATTTGGTTTTTTTATGATAACAAAGTGTTTGAGTATAAATTTCGGCAATTCTTTTGGATGCCCCCATAACATTTGTGGGATTTACTGCCTTATCAGTAGAAATCATTACAAATTTTTGAACATTAAATTCTTGTGATAAATCTGCTATGTTTTTTGTTCCGAGTACATTTGTTAAAACAGCCTCCGAAGGATTATTCTCCATCATTGGCACATGTTTATACGCAGCTGCATGAAAAACCAAATCTGGTGCGAATGTTTCAAAAACCTTAGTAACTCTAACTTTATTAGTAACATCCCCAATTACAATTTCAAAATTATAAAAATTATATTTCTCACGCAATTCGAGTTCTAAATCATAAAGGGGTGATTCTGCCTGGTCAAAGATTATTATTTTCTTGGGATAGTAACCTGTTAATTGCAAAACAATTTCTCGCCCTATTGAACCAGCGGCACCAGTAACAAGTACTGTTTTATTAATAATATCTTTTTTAATTTGCTTTTCGTCTAACTTAATAGGTAAACGTTCTAATAAATCTTCAATATTAATATTTCGTATTTGTTTAGTGCTTAATTCACCATTAATCCACTCGCTAACATCAGGTACTGTAAGGATTTTAACATCATTACTAAAACCTTTCTCAACAATATCTTTTTTTAATTGAGGGTCAATAGCTTTATCGGCAATTAGTATATCAGAAACTTGATTTTTCTCAATAAGCATGTCTATTTGAGCAGTATTATAAACAGTTATACCATCTAATTTTTTCTTTGCATCAAAATCATTTGGGTCAATAAATGCTAAAACATTGTATTTAACATTCAAATCTCGCATTATGACTCGCTTAGCAGTTATTGCATCTTGAGTTATTCCTATAATTATTATATTTCTTTCTGATTTGAATAAATCGTTAATTTCAATATACAACGATTTTACAATAAAGCGGAAAGCCGTCATTAAGAAAATACTTATAAAAAAATCTATAAGAATAATTGAAAATGGAATTATATAAAACTTATTTATAAAATAGTAGCTTATAAGGTTTGCAATAATAAAAAAGGTGTTAGAAATTGTTATTACAACAATTATCCTAACAGCGTCCTTTGTACTAGTATATCTTATAATTCCTGCATAAGAGCGTGTTATTATAAAGAGCAAAAACCGAACAATTAGAACAAAAATTATAGAAATGTGTATGAAATCAAAATTTGGATTTTTAATATCAAAGTTAAATCTTAATAAAAAAGCAAAAACAATAGAAACAGCTGTAATAAGCATATCAATACTTAAAATTAGCCATCGTGGAGCATACCGCTTTAAATCAAAAAAATCACGCATTATATTTATTTTTATTCTCTTATTATATTTATCTCCCCGCCTAAACCTATTTTAATTATTGACGACGAGCTTGATTCCGACAAATCATCTTGCTTATATTCAACTATATAGTCAATTTCATTTTTTACTTTATCTGAAATTTGACTAAAGTTCAGAGGGCTTTTCTCACCAGAAATATTTGCCGAAGTTGACACTATCGGCTTTTTAAAACGACTTATTAGTTTTTGACAAAATTCATCGCTTGCAAGCCTTATTCCAACTGTTCCGTCTTCAGCAATTAAGTTTGATGCTAAATTCTTAGCACCTGGATATATTATTGTTGTTGGTTTTATTGAAACCTCTGCTATATCTAAAGCAATTTCAGGAACTTCTTCTACATAAGAAAAAATTTTATTTATATTTTCAAGTAAAACTAACATTGATTTAGAGTCTGCTCTTTTTTTTATTTCATATATTCTTTTAACTGCCTCTGGATTAGCTGCATCACAACCTATTCCCCAAATAGTATCAGTAGGGTAAAGTATTATACCACCTTCTCTTAGAACTGCAACAGCCTTATTTATATCATCTTTCATAATTTACTTTAAATAAATATTCATTAAGTTACCTGCAACTTTCTCTTCGTGAAAGTCTTGTGCAAATAAATACCCAGCCTCAACAATATTCTGCCTTTCTTTTGAATCATTATTGAGTTTATTAATTGCTGCTGCCATATCGTCAATACTTTCAGGATCAACATACAAAGAATTCATCCCTCCTGCTTCACTAAAGCAACCTCCTTTGGTTGTTATTACTGGTATTTTAGAAAACAAGCCTTCAAGTATTGGTATCCCAAAACCCTCGAATAGTGAAGGATAAACTAACATATTTGCCTGCTGATAAACTGCGGGCAAATCTTCCATTGGCATATTATTTATTATCAATAATTTATCTTGAATTTTATTTTTTTGAGCATAAGCTTCTATCTCATCTTGATATTCTGTTTTTCTACCTACAATAATTAATGGCATATCAATATTATGATTGTGTATTGCCTTCAGAATAAGCAAGCTATTTTTTCGCTTTTCAATAGTTCCAACATTAAGAATAAAATCTACTGGTAAGTTATATTTTTGCGACACATCAATTTTCTTATGAGTATCTACTTCATGGTAAAAAGATGGGCTACACGACTGGTAAACGACTTCTATTTTTTTCTCATCAATTCCTAAAAAGTTAATTATATCTGTTTTAGTCTGCTCGCTTATTGCAATAACAATATCTGCTATTTCGCAAGCATATTTAAACTTTTGATAATAAATTTTTCTATCAATAGGGTTGTACAATTCAGGGTGTCTAATAAAAATTAAATCGTGAATTGTAACAATTAGCTTGGCATTCGTTTTATTGACTTTATAAGGTAATTCATTGGTTAAGCCATGATATACATCTATTTTATTTTTTTTAACAGCTTTCACCAATTTAAATGTTCGCCAATACGAGTGAAAAACATTATCTATATAACCCTTAGGCTCAACGACTTTTGAATTCTCAGACGCTTTATAATATTTATTATTCTCGGTACTTGGCGTAAATAATGTATAATTATTCTGAGGAAAATACTTTACCAGAAAATCAATTGAACTTCGGCTATAATTGCCTAATCCACTTAAATTATTAAACGCTCTTTTTGCATCAAAACCTATATTCATTTTATACAATTTTTAGACTGCAACGTTAAAATTACGTAATGCCTCGTTTAAAGATGTTTTTAAATCTGTTGATTCTTTCCTTTTTCCTATAATTAATGCTGCTGGAACTTGATATTCGCCTGCATTAAATTGTTTGGTGTAAGTTCCTGGAATAACAACTGAACGTGCTGGTACAACTCCTATGTACTCGACTGGTTCCGGTCCACTAACATCAATTATTTTTGTTGAATTTGTAATAACAACATTTGCTCCTAAAACGGCCTCTTTCATTATTCTAACACCTTCAACAACAATACAACGGGAGCCAATAAAACAACCATCTTCAATTATTACTGGTGCTGCTTGTACAGGCTCTAAAACTCCGCCTATACCGACACCTCCACTTAAATGAACATTTTTACCTATTTGAGCACAAGAACCTACGGTTGCCCATGTATCTACCATAGTTCCGGAATCTACATAAGCTCCAATATTTATGTAAGAGGGCATCATTACCACTCCTCTAGCAATATAAGCACCATGGCGAGCAACAGCATGAGGCACTACTCTTACTCCTAATTCTTCATAACCTTTTTTCAGTGGTATTTTATCGTAAAATTCTAGAACTCCTGCATTTGAGGTTTCCATTTTTTGAGTTGGGAAATATAAAATAACAGCTTTCTTTATTAATTCGTTTACATCCCAATCGTTACCATTTGGGGTTGCAACTCTTATTTCTCCTTTATCAAGTAATTCTACTATCTCCGATATTGCATCTATATATATTTTTTCAGTAAGAAGACTTCTATCGTCCCAAGCTGCTTCAATAAGTTTTTCGTATTTTTGTGTCATCTCGTTTTTTGCAACAAATTTAGAAAGATTTATCAATATTTAACAAATATTGAATATTTAATATGAAAACTGATCATTTTTCTATCTAAATTTTATATTCTTCATGTTTTTCTTATTCTACTTGAAACTCTTTATTTGATATCTTTTTATTCAAATCTGCTTCAATTATTTCTATTATTATAATAAAATCATCGGTAGTAATAATCTTTTTATTAGGTAGTTTCTTTTTCTTTGAACCAGGTATTTGTTTATAATTTTTTATTTCTATAGTTCGTATTACTTCATATTTGTTTTTCACAAACTTTAGTTCTTCAGACTTTACTTTTAATTTAGTCTTCTTATCATAATAATCATATTTTGCTCTTCCATAAGGATATTTTACAAATATTTTATAAAGAATGGTATCATTATTATTAACAACGCCTTTAAGTTCAACTATTATACTATCGTTTACATAATATTCGAGTTCTGGGAATTGAAAACTTTCCGAAAGAAGTTTACTTCTATCCACATTTTCAAGAGCTAGCGTATCGCCATAGTTTATAGAAATAATATTTTTTCCATTTACAATATCTTTACGTAAAAATATTCGTTGTGTACTATCGGCAATGATATATGTTTCTGAAAGATATTTTTTTCCACTTCTTTCAATATTCCTCTCTAACTCATATTCAATATCATCAAGAATATATTTACCTCTTAGTTTTATTTCTTGACCTTTAACTGTTGGATATTTTTCTGCATTTACTTCATCCAAAAACATTTTTATTATATCAAAAGCATTGAAACCATAAGGGATATAGTCTCTTTGTATTCCATCAACAAATGTTCTTGTTTCGGTAATTCCTGCAAGTTCCAATAGCTCATTTTCCAACTTAGGACTTTTACCTAACACTACAATCGTATATTTGTCGGTTCGCAAATAATTATCTACTGCCGATTTTATATCCTTAGAGCTTAATTTCTTAATTTTTAAGGGGAAAGAAGAATAATAATTACTTGGTAAATTAAATTTATGTGTGTTAACCAGTAATTTTGTAATAAAATCGAATGAATTAATAGATTTCATAAAGCTTTTTATGTAATCTTCCTTTGCAATGTCTAATTCAATTTGTGATATTTCTTCATTAAACATCTTGTTTTTTTCTGCTATTATAACTTTTATAATTTCAGCCAAACTTTCTGGTTTTAAAACTACCGAAATAGATATTTCTGAATTATTTTCAAAATTCTCGTACCTAAAAAAAATAAACTCAGCTATTTTTTTATCTACAAAAAGAGTTGAATATAAGCGTCCGCTCTTATATCGCCCCATTATATTGTTTATTAACTGACTAGCCACAAAAGTTTTATCTCCTGGCTGTAAATCCACAGGATACATAAGGTTCATATAAGTATTTTTACCTATAATTTGCTCTTCTGTTTCATGAAAAAATATAACTGAATGCTTGGGTAAGGACGGAGTCTTAAATTTATCTGTATTTTTAATTGGGGTTTTTAGCTGGGCAAAATATTTTTCGGTTTTCATTTTAAGAGAATCAAAGTCTATATTGCCCATTACTATAATGTATTTAGGCGAATTAAGATATACTTCATTATAATATTTTTGGCAATCTTGTAACGAAATATTCTTCATTTTTTTTAATTCATGCTGTTCTCCTAATGGGTGATTATTTCCATAAAAAGCATTTTGTGTTTTATTTATAATATACTTATTAGGCGAAATATTAGGAGGAAATAAGTTTTTAGTTACTTTATTTTTTATTGTATTATAATTATTTGACTTAAACCTAGTACTAAAAATTATATTCGATAAATACTTGTATAAAGTATCTATCGAATTATTATAAATTGCTGATATTTCATTTTTTGCTACACTAAATTTTATTTTTGAAGAAGTAAAACTATTTGCCTCATTTAAAAGCAGTTTAGGCAAAATATCAGCAACTCCTTTTTTATTTTTCAAAAGACTTTGCGGTACATCAAAAACTATTTTACAGTATGTTTGAGTATCCACATTATTTTTAATATAAATAAGTGTATAAGCTTCTTCTTCATGTAATTCATAATTCTGAATAGCAGTAAGCATAGACTTTTCTTGGGAAAATCCGTTATATGCAAAAACAATAAACATCAATATTATTCCTATTCTTTTCATTTGAAATTACTCTAAGTATCTTTTAAACATTAGCACTATTATAAACGAAATTTATTAGTGTATTTTAGGTTTTTATTTTTTATTTTTTTGTAATACTCTATTTATCATTTCTACTCGTTTTTTTAATTCTGCTGTTGTTGGAAAAAATTGTTTTAACTCTTCTGGTAGCTGCTTTGTCAAACTGTATGTTGCAATCCCTATTGGCTTGTTTATATCTTGCAGGGCAAATTCAACGGTTGTTCTACTTTTACTTTTACAAATAATAATTCCTATACTCGGTTTTTCGTGTTTTTTCTTAATTGTTTTATTAAGAAGTGATAAATAGAAATTCATTTTACCTGCATATTCTGGTATAAACTCTGTTACTTTTAATTCTATAGCTACTAGTGCTTGTAATTCCCTGTGAAATAGCAATAAATCTATTTTATAGTCTTTATCATTTAAGTTTACAACAAATTGATTACCCACAAAGGTAAAATCCCCTCCCATTTCAATTAAAAACTTACGGATATTTCTTAAAATAGCTTGTTCTAACTGATATTCAGAATGTTCATTACTTAATTCCAAAAAATCAAAAGTGTAATCATCTTTTAATGATAACATAGCATTGCTTTGTTCCTCTATATGTATTGTTTCACTAAAATTATTTTGATTAATTATTGTTTTTTGAAATGTTTTATTTTCTATTTGATGGATTAAAACATTTTTTGTCCATCCATTATTATGAGCTTGTAATATATAAAAAAAACGCTCGTTTACATCTTTGCATTTTTCAATTATTATATAATTATGTGTCCAAGCAATAAATGTAAGAACCTTAGGCATAACGTCTTTATTTGAATTTTTCAATTCTCCCACTATTGGTGGGAGAATTGTATCTTGTGTGTATGCCAAATAAAATGCACGCATACGCCAAAGATTTGTTGCAGAAAGTCCTTTTGTCCCTTCAAATTCTTTTTGCAAATCTTTAGCAAGTAGTTCAACTACTGATTTACCCCACGAATATTGTTGCTGTTTACTTACAATTATTTTTCCTAAATCCCAATAAAGTAACAGTTGCTGTGTATTTACAGCATTTATAGCTACCGATTGTCCCAACCTTACTCGTTCACTTATCGTTTTTATTAATTGCTTATATTCATTTGTTTTTTCGACTTTCATAATTAAAATCGTTTTAAGGTCTAAGACCTATTTAATGTTGCTTACGCACTTGTGCAAAATTTAATTAATCAGCGTTTTACAAATATGCAAATATGATAAAACTTTTTTAAGACGACTTATATCTCTTGATAGTAATAGTTAAGCATCAGAATAAAGTTACTCTATTTCTTATAATCCTTAATAACTTTAACTATTTTATTATTAGAGTATATAACTTTATAAACAACCTCCCCTGCTCTATCATATCGCGTTAATTTACCTTCTCTTGCTCCATATTTATAATTACTTTCTTCGGCAATAGTTCCATAATCGTTCCATATTTTCAATTTCCCATGGCGTGTACCTCTCATAAAAGTTTCTTCTCTAAGCTTTTGTCCTATTCTATTATATACTAACCACTTGCCATCTTTTATTCCTGAAATATAATTTCCTGAAATATTTACAGTCCCATCCTTATGATATGTTTCGTATTTTAAATCATACCGCCCTTTACTATACGATACTTCTTGTTGTTTAATTCCTGTTTCAAAATAATAAACTGCTTTACCTTCTTTTATGTTATTAATATAAGATGTTTCATATTTTGGTTTTCCGCTTTTGTAAAAACCAAGCCATTTACCATTCATTTTGCCTTCTACAAACTCTCCTTTCATTTCTGTTTGCCCATTTAAGTACCACGATTCCCAAATACCACTCTCTTTCCCTTTCTTATAAACTCCTTTATAATAGACATTTCCATTTTCATAGTATATAATCCACTCTCCTTCTTTCAAACCATTTTCAAAATTCCCTTTTTTCCATACTTTCCCGTTAGGATACCAATATGTCCACTCGCCTGTCATTTTACCATTCAAATAATTTCCTTCATTTCCTTTTGAAATGACTTCTTTATTATTAAATGTATCAACTTGCCAGTAAGTCCATTGCCCACTCATAACATCCTTATCAAAGTTTCCAAGAATATCATTTTCGCCATTTAATCTATACCATTTTGCTTTACCATGCTTTAAATCGTCTTTATAATTTATCAAAGTAAGCAAAACTCCTTTTTCTGAATAAATTTTATGCGTTTTTTGTCGTAAATCTAACGAATAACTACCAACTCGTTTAATATTACCATTCGCAAACCAAAATTTCCACTCTCCCTCTTTTTTTCCATTTAAAACATTGCCCTTCATTTCTTTATGCCCATTTTCATAAAAAGAAACATTTTCTCCTTTTTCTAAATTTTCTATTTTTAAATCCTGCCCACTTTTATATTTATAAATCCATGTGCCCTTCTTTTCGCCTTTAATATAATTTCCTACCGAATAAAGCTCACCTGAATTATAATAAGTTTTCCATAGTGAGTCTTGAAGCTCATTTTTATATTTTCCTATTGCTAGCAAATTCTTGTTTTCTGAAAACTCTTTATAAAGTCCATTACCAGCATTAATTATAGTATCTCCTTTTGCCGAAAAGAAATATTGCAAGTGCTTATTCCCTTTTTCATAATTCTCTATAAATTTTAGTTTATTATTTAGATAGAATTCATTCCAAACACTGTCTTTAACACCATTTTTATACTGACCTGTAATTTTCACAGAGCCATCTCTAAACCATTCAGTATATTCTCCATACTGCTTATTATATTTTATATGTCCCTCATTTTTTTTATTTCCGTTAGAATAAAAATAAGTAACAATCCCTCTTACTTTACCTTGATAATACTCAGTTTCTCTATAAAGTTTACCCTCTTTATTCCAAAATTTCCAGAGTCCATGCTCTAAACCTCCATCCATTATGCCCTCCTGCTTTTTATTTTTATTTTCCCAATAAAAAGTTTTTACTTCTTGTGCATTTAACACAATTTGACTAGAAACAAGCAATATTAAAACAACTAATGATTTCATTTATTTATTTTTTAATTTATTTTTAGATAAAAATGGCAATACTTACATCCACATAGCTTAATACATGAATGCTTTAATTTACAATCCACAAATTTAAGCAAAATTACATAAAATTAAAACGGAACAATAATTGTATTATTAAAAAAAAATAAAGAAATTGCGTATTTATTTCAAAAATTAATTATTTTTGCATCTTATCAATGATATTAACCATGGGAAAATTTACATTTATTTTAATATTAATAACATCATTTATTTTTATTCCGTTATTTATTACAACGGCATTAGGGCAACCACCACCACCGCCACCACAGGATATTCCTATTGACGGGGGGCTTAGTTTGCTTATTGCAGCTGGTATTGCTTTTGGTGCAAAAAAAATACATAGCGCTCAAAAAGAAAAATAATCTTTTTCCTTTATTAGGATAATTACATGATAAATTTTCTAAAAAAAATATTAGACGAGGTCAAAATTAAATATTGGCTTCGTTTTATTGTAAATGCAATTTTGTTATTTATTACATTTATTGTATTCTACTTTATACTTCGGGAAATTGAATATGTAGATGTATTATACGTCGATGGACTCAATTTGTTTGCAAAGCTTCTTTTATTTTTATCAGAACAATTCACCGAATTATTTGGCTACGAAGTTGTTACTTATGGTAAAACCATTAGAATAATTGATGATTTTAGAGCTTCAGGAATTCACCTTGATCGTGGGTGCATGGGTAGAAATGTACTTATTGGTTATGCAGGTCTTATACTTGCAACCCCTGGCATGTTCTACAAAAAACTCTGGTATATTCCTATGGGAATGACTATTTTAACCTTCATTAATGTACTACGAATTTCAGGTTTAGCAATAACAGCATACTGTTGTCCACAATATAGCGATGTAAATCATTACTTTATTTTTAAAACATTTGCTTGGGCAGCGATATTTATTCTTTGGACTATTTGGTTTAATAAATTTGTTTTAAAAGCTGGCTTAAACGCTAAAAAGAAAGACTAACATTATATCCTCCATGTTTCCTCACATTAAACACTCTATCATTATCAAAAATTAAATACTGACCTTTTATACCTATTAATATACCCGAGAATTCATTTTCCTTATCAAAATTAACTGTTTTTACTTTTTCAGGAAATGTAGATACCGGATATTTAATCTTATAAAGCTCGTCTTCCTTAACAAAATACTCAATATACTTTGGATTTATTAATTCTCCTGCTTCCTTTTTTTCATTTAAAATATCAATTCCTAAACTTAACTGATTACTAAGCATCTTATTAATATTAGTTTTATCTGAAAAATATTGTTTTAAATCGACCTCTATAACTCCTGCTAAATGTCTATTTGGTGTTTTTGCTATTATTACTGTCTCGGTAGCCCCTTGATCAATCCAGCGTGTTGGTACTTGTGTCGAACGTGTTACTCCAACTTTTAATCCACCCGTAAAAGCCAAATAAACAACATGCTCTGTCAAACAATTTTCTTCAGACCATTTCATATCACGAGCTTTTCCTAAATGAGCTTCGCAAAGTTCGGGTCGCAAAATACACTCAGCCGTTTCCGGCGATGTAGAAAAACAATTATAACAATTTCCTTGAAAAAAAGATTTTCTTGTTTTAGCTCCACACTTTAAACAGTAGATATTACCAAGCCATTTCAGTTTAATCTCTTTTCCTATCAAATTATTAACAATAATATTACTGTCCCCTATTGGCAATTTATACTCTACAACATCCAATAAATTAGTCTGCATTTTTGATATTACTCCTATGTATTCCATCTTTTTGTTTTATTTCAAAAATAAATATTTTTTTCATATATAAAAACACAGCTGATTATAAGCTAATTACAAAACATTATTTCGCTATTCTAAAAATAACACTACTTTGTTATACATACTACCATATTTTATATATATCTTTGTAAAAACAAATACTTATAACGATGGAAAAAATTAGCACTATAAAAATTGACGGTAAAAGTTTTAAACTAACAGAGTCGGCGTACAACTTACTAAAGGACTACGATCATTTTATACGAAAGAACATATCGGATCCTAGTAAGATACTTGATATTGAGGTACAGATGGCAGTTATTTTACAAACTGGCGAAAATATGGAAAGCCTTATAGTAGAAATAAAAAATATTGAAGAAGCAATAAATTTAATTGAAATAAATGAAAATGTTGGTTTTAAACCTTCTTCAAAATCTAAAAAATCTACAAAAAGGCGGAGTAAGATAAGAAAGCCAAGACCTAAAAAAACAGAAAAATATTACAGAGATAGAGAAAATAGCGTTTTAGGTGGAGTATGTTCTGGTATTTCAGCATATTTAGGAATTGATGCAGTAATAATAAGAGTAATTTTTATTGTAGCCTTTGCTTTTTTCCGTCCAATAATAGTTTTATACATTCTATTATGGGTATTTTTCCCTGCTAGTCCTAAAAACGGAGGAACAATAATAAACAAAAAGGGAAACTAATAACTTCTCCTTACAAAAGCATATAAATTATATAAAATAGATTTCTACAATACGAAAACACTAAAGATATGGATATAGCAAACGCCACAGCACAAATGCGAAAAGGAATTCTTGAATTTTGTATTTTATCGATACTATCAAGAAACGATGCTTATGCTTCAGACTTAATAAAAGAGCTTAAAAGTGTAGATTTAATAATTGTTGAAGGAACATTATACCCACTTCTAACAAGACAAAAAAACTATGGTTTACTAAGTTACAGGTGGGAAGAATCATTAAAAGGACCACCTAGAAAATATTATAGACTTACAGACGAAGGTTCAATGTTCTTGGAAAAATTGGATTTATCGTGGGAAAAGCTTACCGAATCGGTAAACGAGATAAGAAATGCAAGTAGGGACGCCATAAACACGGACGATTTGAATGATACAGTTTAATAAAATATCAAAATCAGAAAGAAGAAAACTTTTAAATAGTTAAAAAAAGACAAATGAAAAAAACAGTTAAAATACACATAAGTGGCTATATATTCACCATAGAAGAAGATGCTTACGACAAACTGGAAGACTGGCTAAAAAAAATATCAACTCAATTTTCCGACGAAGAAGGTGGACAGGAAATTATTGAAGACATTGAATTTAGGGTTGCAGAACTCCTTAATGACAGTGCTATTGGCGAAGAAAAAATTATTACTCTCAACGAAATAAACAAGGTAATAACAACAATGGGAATGCCCGAAGATTTTGCAGAAGAAACAAGGGAAACAACACAAACAAGCCAAGCAACTGAGCAAAAGTCTAAATTCGACAAAAAAATTAAAAAAAGGCTATATAGAGACTACGACAATAGCTTACTAGGTGGAGTTTGTGGTGGACTTGGAGCATACTTTTCTATAGATCCTGTAATTATAAGAGTATTATTCGTTCTTGCATTCTTTTTTGGAGGTTTTGGTCCGTTAGTATATATAATATTATGGATTATTACTCCTGCTGCAAAAACTTCATCGCAAAAGCTTGAGATGAAAGGTGAAAGGGTTAGCGTATCAAATATTGAAAGAACAATTAAAGAAGAATTTGAAAACGTAAAAAAAAACATTATAAATCAAAGTAAATCTGAAAATTACAGGCATATTTCAAATACTGTACAAAATATTTTAAACTTAATTTTCGCCATAATAAAGGTAGGTTTTAAAGTATTACTATACTTTATTGCAGGAGTATTTATTTTTACAGGCTTTGTAGTTATTATATCGCTTTTTGCATTCTTATTTTTTCAATCGGCTCCTGATTTTATATCTGGAAACCAAAACATATCCGATATCAACCTTGCTTTAAATATCGTACCAATGCAAATGTCTTCATTTTTAGCACAATTTGGTCTTATTTTACTTATAGGAATACCTTTTGCATCTATTTTATACATTGGAATTAAAATGATTTTTAAATTTAAAACGAATAATAAAATAATAGGACTTACTGCAACAGGGCTTTGGGTAGTTGGAATAATACTATCGCTAGGAACAGGATTAAGCATTGCAAGCAACTATAAAGCAGACAGTAAGCAAATTAAAACATTTATTTTGAAAGAAACTCAATCCGACACTTTATATTTAGATATTTTTAATGAAACAGACGACGACTATATAAGTTCTGAGATAAATGCAGGAAACTTCAGTATTTACAATTCAAAAAATAAGGTCAAGTTATTTGGCGAACCTAATTTCAATATAAAAAAGAGTGATGATAACAATATTAAACTAAAAATTAATTATTACTCCCGAGGGAAAACAAAAAAGCAGTCTTCAAGAAACTTAGGAAACATAGATTACAACTGGATTCAAAAAGACTCATTAATACAATTTTCGCCATATTTTACACTTAAAGCTCCTCAAAAAATATTTGGTCAAAAAATAAAAATGACTCTTTATTTACCCGAAGGTAAGACAGTTTACATAAAAGACGGGATGTCTGATATTATTTATGATATAGAAAATGTTCAAAATATGTGGGACGGGAATATGACAGATAAGTTCTGGATTATGACAGAGGAAGGGTTAAGTGTAACAAGCGAGGAAAACGAGGAAGGCGAGGGGATTTAATCATTTGATAAAATATTTTAACAAAACACAAGAACTCACAGTTTTATGGTCATAACCACAAAAACTATTATAATTAAAATCTTTTTATGGTTGTAACTATGGGTATTGGAAAATAAATATTATCTTTGTGCTTATAACTATATAAAAAATGATTGATAGAATTGCATATTTAAACCAATTAATGGAATTAATTGATAAACCATTTATTAAAATCCTAACAGGGATAAGAAGAAGTGGTAAATCTTCTGTATTGCTTTTACTTAAGGAGAAGTTAAAGAAAAATAAAATTACAGAAAATCAAATTATACATATAAATTTTGAAAGTTTTTCTTTTTCAGAACTACTGTCTGCAAAGTCTTTATATAATTATGTTTCGGATAAAATTCAAAAAGAAAAAAAAACATATTTGCTATTAGATGAAATACAGGAAGTTGAACAATGGGAGAAAGTAGTGAATTCATTAATGTTGGATTACGACACCGATATTTATATAACTGGTTCTAACTCACATCTGTTGTCTTCAGAGTTAGCAACTTATTTAACAGGGCGTTATATAGAAATACCTATTTATACATTGTCTTTTGCCGAATATTTACAGTTTAATTCTGCATATTCTCCCGATAATAAACAGTCAATTAAAAAAGCTTTTACTACATATCTGCGTATGGGAGGCTTTCCTGTATTGTACACCGCTAATTATTCCGAAGAAACAGCCTATAAAATAGTATATGATATTTATTCTTCTGTTATTCTTCGTGATACTGTGCAACGACATAAAATTAGAGATATTGAACTTTTGGAACGTGTTATAAAATTTGCATTTAACAATATTGGCAAAACATTTTCTGGTAAAAATGTAGCTGATTATTTTAAGAGTCAGCAGCGAAAGATTGATATAAATACAGTATATAACTACTTATACGCTTTAGAAGGTGCATTTATTTTATACCGTACCCCTCGCTACGATTTAAAAGGAAAAGAAATATTAAAAACTCAGGAGAAATATTATTTAAGCGATATAGGCTTGTTTTATGCAACAATGGGTTATAAGGACGAAATGATTTCTGGAATTTTAGAAAACATTGTTTTTTTGGAACTAAAAAGACGTGGATATACCGTTTTTGTAGGTAAACAAGCCGATAAGGAAATAGATTTTGTTGCCGAAAAACAAGGCAATAAAATATATATTCAGGTAGCCTATAAATTAGAAAACGAACGAACTGTAAAGCGTGAATTTTCTTCGCTTTTGGCAGTAAAAGACCAGTATCCCAAATATGTAGTAACAATGGACGATTTCTGGAAAGAATCCGTACAAGGTGTAAAACATGTTTACATTACAGACTTTTTATTAGATCAATCTTATTGATATTAGTTCGTTACTTTTTGCAAATCGGCAATTTAGAGAACTTTTGCAAAGTTATTATTTATTGACTATATCACTTATTAATAATACTTTTAGATATTTACAAGTTCAAACTTTGCCAAAGTTTAACAAACCATTGTATTGATATTAATTTAAACAAATAAATTTTGAAGTAATACCAAATGAATTTCAAAGTTGCCGAAATAAATTCAAAATATTTTTTTGTTTTACAATCTTAAAATTTCAAGCATAGCCGTAGCTATGGTTATAATTTAAAGTGAAATTCGGGAACTACAGTTTCCAACCTAACGGAAAAAACCCTGTCCCGATGCACGGGAATAACGAATTTATCGGGTGTTTTGAGTCAAACATTACTATTACAAGCATTTACATAACCACTATATATAAAAAAGCCGTCAATATGACGGCTTTAGTAATATTTTAATAAGTTTGATATTATTCAACTATATCAACCCATCCGAATTTATCTTCATCATCGCCATTCTGAATTGCAATTAATCTTTCGTATAATTTAAACGAAATTTCACCTGGAGATTTAAAAGTATATTCTTTTTTATTATCGTCGTCGTAAATTGATTTAATAGGACTAATAACGGCTGCTGTCCCACAAGCTCCTGCCTCTTCAAAAGAGTCAAGTTCTTCTAATACAACAGGTCTCCGTTCTGTTTTCATTCCCATATCTTCGGCTAATGCTAACAAACTCATATTAGTAATAGATGGTAATATTGATTCAGATTTTGGAGTAACATAAGTATTATCCTTTATAGCAAAGAAGTTTGCAGGACCACACTCATCAATATATTTTTTTTCCTTAGCATCTAAGTATAAAACATTTGCAAAGCCACCATCATGTGCTTTTTCCATTGATGTTAAGCTAGCAGCATAATTCCCTCCAACTTTATATCGTCCTGTTCCTAAAGGAGCGGCTCTATCAAACTCGCGTGTTACAAGCATTGACACTGGGCTAAATCCTTCTTTAAAATAAGGTCCAACGGGTGTTACAAAGAAGATAAGCATATACTCTTCGGCAGGTTTAACGCCAACTTGAGGACCTGAACCAAACAGCAAAGGTCTAATATATAAAGATGCTCCAGTACCGTAAGGAGGAACAAATCTCTTATTCAAATTAATTACTTTATGTGTCATTTCTTTAAATAACTCTAAAGTAGGTTCCGCCATTAAAATACCTTTTGCAGAATTTTGCATTCTTTTTGCATTTTCCTCCGACCTAAAAAGTCTAACTTTACCGTCTTGCCCCATAAAAGCTTTCAATCCTTCAAAAGATTGTTGTCCGTAGTGCAATGCTGTAGCGGCCATGTGGACAGGGATGTACTCTGAAGAACAAACTTCTATTTCGCCCCATTTTCCATCTCGATAATAGCATCTTAAATTATAATCAGTTTTCATGTAGCCAAAAGGCAACTCACTCCAATTTATATTTTCCATACACTTAATTATTATTTATTAAAAATTTAATTTCTCAAAAATATATATTTTAAATTAATATTAATATGTTATAAAACAAAAAAGAGAACTTACTATAATGTAAATTCTCTATTTATTAAACTAATCTTCTACAATTAACTCTTTAATTCTTTCAATCTGCATTTCTTTATTTACTAGACGCATGCTACGAGCTGTTTTTGTAAAAAACTGGTGTCCCTCTAAGAATTTAACTTGTAATTTATTCCATTCATTAAAAGACTCTATTATTCCTTGAACTTTAAGTTCTCTGTACAATGTATCCGAAACTGGCACAAAATCTCTTCTACCAAGATAATCGAGGTCGGCATCGCAAATAATATTTTGTAATAATGTTTTTGGTTTGGGCGGTAATTCTGTTGCCATAATTATACCAGTAATTATTTCTATTTGCTCTTCGTCATAGCCATATTTTGGAAGAATTTCTCTTGCTACTCCACAACTTCTTTCTTCATGTCCTCTAGCTCCAACAACTTGACCAAAATCATGAAACAAAGCTGCAGTTTTTAACAATAACATTTCTTCATCATTAACGCCTTCACCTGAGCCTAATATTTCAACACCTATTGTAACATCAATTGTATGTTTTAAGTTATGGTAGTATAAATGTTTAGGTAATTCTCGCTCTAAGCGATCTAATACATAGTCATTCAAATCTTCAAACTTAACTATTTGAAATTTTGTTCTAAAATGTTTATTCGGAATTTTTCCCATATTATCAATAGATAATTCTGGTCTAAAGCCTTTAACAACATACAAAGCGGTGTCTCCTTTATATTTTATAGGCATTTTAGATTGATATTCGCAGGCAAAAAACTCTTTTACCAACATATAAGTTATTTCAGAAATACTTATTTCTCCAGGTTCGCAGGCAGATTCTATTCTACTTGCAATATTAACAGTGTCTCCTCTTACATCATAGGATATTTTCTTTTTTCCAGAAACACCTGAAGTTACTGGTCCAGAATTTATTCCAAAAGTTAAATTCCATATTTTTTTATTATTCTTTTCAGATTCTTCTTGCATTTTCTTTAAAAAGGCTTGCATTTCAAGGGCTGCAAGAATTACTTCGATAGGATTTGTTCTGTTTTTTTTAGGTATTCCCCCTGCACACATAAAAGTATCGCCAATTGATCTTACTTTTTGTATATTATGTTTTTCTACAATTGTATCATAATATATAAAAAAGTTATCTAGCTCATCAATTAAGGCTTCAGCATTTAATTCTTCAGAAAGGCGAGTAAACCCCTTGACATCGCAATATAACACTGTAACCATTTTATATCTCAGAGAACGATTATTCCCCTTCAATTTTATTTGCCTTTTTGCATCGGTGGGCAAAAATGATAATAATTCAATATTTTTATCATTTTCTTCTCTTAACTCTTTATTTTGAGAAGCTAATTCTTCATTTAGTTTTTGTAAATAAAGAATCCTCTCTTCTAATATTTCAATTTGATTATTACTTTTATCCTGCATCGAAAATTTATTAACACTGTTTACAAAAAGACAATTACTGATTACATTTGTGAAATACTGTTTAAAAATAAAAATAAAAAAGATTAAAAGAGAACAAAAAGGAATTTTCTCATTATTTTTTTTCAAAATTATTTTTTTTTCGATTTTTAGTTGAATTTTTAGTATTTTTTTTTAAATTTGAGCAGAATACTAATTTCAACTATAAATTATGAATGATAATAGACCAGTAATAGTTCCTTGGGATTTTTCAGAATTATCGGAGTATGCTCTCGAACATGCGGTAAATATAGCAAAAATGCTAAAATGCGATATTTTTTTAGTTCACATAGCAAAAAAAACATCCGATATTAGTTCTGCTGAAGAAAAAATAACAAATTATATTAATAATTTCAAAAAGAAACATGATGTTTCAATCTTATCAATTGTTAAAGAAGGCAGTATTTTTTCTGAAATATCTTCTATAATTGAAGAAAAAAATGCGTTTTTTGCAGTAATGGGTACGCATGGAATAAAAGGAATGCAGAAATTTACAGGAAGTTGGGCTTTAAAAGTTATTGCAGGCTCTAAATCTCCATTCATTGTAGTTCAGGCTCCACCATCATCGGTTGGTCTTGACAATATAGTTTTTCCTGTTGACTTTAGTTTTTCTGAAAAAGAAAAATTATTATGGGCCGAATTAGTTTCAAGATACTTTAATACAACATTTCATCTTTGTTATACTGAGAATTCAGACTCATCAATTCAAAGAAAAGTTAACTCAAACATGATTGTTGCAAAAAAATACTTAAATACTAATAATGTAAAATTTGAAATAATTAAATTAGACGGAAAAGAAATTGCAGATTCAGCTGTTGAATACGCAAAAAAAATAAACGCTGATATGATTATGATTTCAACTACAAAAAATATTAGTTTCCAAGATTATGTTTTAGGAGCATCGGAGCAAAAAATAATTGCTAACAGAGAAAAAGTTCCTGTAATGACAGTAAATCCAAGGACTGACCTTACTAAAACTAAAGGTTTAACATAAGAAAAACATACTTTTATAAAAAGCTGCCTTATTAGGCAGCTTTTTTTTTACTCAAAATTAACTATTTTCTTACCTTTGTCCTCTAAAATTAAAATATTACACAAATGGCAAATCCTGAAATGTTAAAAAAGATAATAGCACACGCTAAAGAATATGGTTTTATATTTCAATCAAGTGAAATATATGACGGACTAAGTGCTGTATATGACTACGGACAAAACGGCGTAGAGTTGAAAAACAATATTAAAAAATATTGGTGGGACTCAATGGTTAAGTTAAACGAAAATATTGTAGGTATTGATACTGCTATATTTATGCACCCCAAAATATGGACTGCTTCAGGGCATGTTGGTGCATTTAGCGACCCTTTGATTGATAATAAAGACTCTAAAAAAAGATATAGAGCCGATGTTCTTATTGAAGACCACAGAGAAAAAATTCAGCTTAAAATAAATAAAGATGTAGATAAAGCTCAAAAAAGATTTGGAGATGAGTTTGATAAAGAAGAGTTTTTAAAAACAAACAAAAGAGTTTTAGACAGACAAGCAAAAATAGATAGTATAACTGAGCGGTTCCAAAATGCTTTAAACAATGATGATTTAGATGATTTAAAACAACTTATTGTTGATGAAGGAATAATTTGCCCTGTGTCTGGTAGTAAAAACTGGACTGATGTTAGACAGTTTAATTTAATGTTTGACACAAAACTAGGTTCGGTTAGCGAAGATGCCGATAAAATTTATTTAAGACCCGAAACTGCTCAAGGTATTTTTGTAAATTACCTAAATGTGCAAAAAACAGGGCGAATGAAACTTCCTTTTGGTATTGCTCAAATAGGTAAAGCTTTTAGAAATGAAATTGTTGCCCGACAATTTATTTTTAGAATGCGAGAGTTTGAACAAATGGAAATGCAATTTTTTATTAGACCTGGCGAACAAGAAAAATGGTTTGAACATTGGAAAAACTTACGAATTAGTTGGCATAAAGCTCTTAATTTAGGAAGCGAAGGTTACCGTTTTCATGATCATGATAAACTTGCACATTACGCAACCGCAGCAACCGATATTGAGTTTGATTTTCCTATGGGATTTAAGGAATTAGAAGGAATTCACTCAAGAGGAGATTTTGATTTATCGCAGCATCAAGAGTTTTCTGGTAAAAAATTACAATATTTCGATCCCGAATTAAACAAATCGTATGTTCCTTTCGTTATAGAAACATCAATAGGTCTTGACAGAATGTTTCTTGCAATACTATCTTCATCATTTAAAGATGAAAAAATAGAAAAAGCTGACGGAAAAACAGAATCAAGAATTGTATTAAAAATTCATCCTGCACTAGCTCCTGTAAAAGCAGCAGTTTTACCTTTAGTGAAAAAAGATGGATTACCAGAAAAAGCAAGAGAAATTCTTAAAGAATTACAATACGAATTTAATTGCCAATACGAAGAAAAAGATTCAATTGGTAAACGTTACAGAAGACACGATGCTATTGGTACACCTTTTTGTATTACTGTTGATCATCAATCGCTTGAAGACAACACTGTAACAATAAGAGACAGAGACACAATGCAGCAAGAGCGAATAAATATTAACGAAGTTAAAAATATTATTAGCGAAAAAACTAATATGAAAAACCTTTTTGAAAAAATTGAAAATAGATAATATAGAAATAGCTGAAAACCCACTGTTTTTAGCACCAATGGAAGATATTACTGACAGGTCGTTTAGGTATATATGCAAAGAATTTGGAGCAGATATGCTATACACCGAATTTGTTGCATCCGAAGCTTTAATTAGAGACATTTACAAAAGTAAAACTAAATTAATTATAGATAAGCCTGAACGACCTGTTGGTATTCAATTATATGGTCATAATATTGATGCAATGGTTGAAGCTGCTAAAATTGCAGAAGAAGCTAAACCAGACCTTATTGATATTAATTATGGATGCCCTGTAAGAAAAATTGCAACTAGAGGTGCAGGTGCTGGTATGTTACGAGACATACCAAAGATGATTGAAATGACAAAACAAATTGTTGATGCTGTAAAACTACCCGTTACAGTAAAAACAAGACTTAGTTGGGATCACGAAAGCACTAAAATTGATGAGATAGCCGAAAGATTACAGGACACAGGAATAAAAGCTCTTACAATACACGGAAGAACACGAAATCAATTATATAAAGGTACATCCGACTGGACATTAATAGGGAAAGTTAAAAATAATCCTAATATTTTTATTCCAATAATAGGAAATGGCGATGTTAAAAATGGAAGAGATGCTAGAGAAAAGTTTGAGAGATATGGTGTTGATGCAATAATGATAGGAAGAGCAGCAATTGGCAAGCCCTGGGTTTTCAAAGAAATTAAACATTACCTAGAATTTGGAGAAGAAATGACTCCGCTAACTGTTCCTGAAAAAGTTCAAATTGCAAAGAAACATTTTTTAAAAGCTATAGAAATAAAAGGGTTGCCTAGAGGCTATTACGAATCAAGAAGGCATTTTTCTTTATATTTTAAAGGTCTTCCGCATTTTAAAGAAACAAGATTAAAATTATTGACCTCGGTTAATACAGACGAGATACTAGAAATATTAAACAATATTGAGAACACATATAAAGATTTTTAAATTAAATTTCATGCTTTTAAATAACAAAAAATATATTATTATAGCCAGCATATTGATTATTACTGCTATAATAGCTTCGTTTTTTATAGGAAATTCAAGAAACAAAATACCTCCTACAATAAATGCAGTACCCGAAAAAGTTTCTATAATTTTTGAAACCGAAGATTTACCTTACTTTTTAAGTTCCATACACAACAACGCTAATTTGTTTAGTATAATTTCTAAAAGCAACTTAATAAAAAACACCTATAATGAACTTAAATTTATTGACTCACTTTTTCAAAGCAATAATAAACTTCGATATTTTTTTGAGAATAAAGACGTAATAATTTCATCGCATATAATAAACAAAACAGAAAATAGCACATTACTAATAGCTCCGTTTCAAAGTAAGGACAAACAAAATGTGAAAAAAATTATAAATGATTTTAAAGGCGAAAAGCTAACTTTAGAAACTATAAAATACGACAAAGCCGAAATTACTACAGTCTCTTTTGAAAAAAAACCTGACAAAAAAATATTTTTATCATTTTACGATGGATATTTCATTATTAGTTATTCAAAAATACTTATACAAAACTCAATTCGTAGAATTAACAGTAATTATAGCCTTTCGCAAAACAAAAATTTCAACGAATTATATGGCTATACAAAAAGCAATGGTAAAGCTAAACTATTTATAAATTACGAATATTTCTTAAAATCATCAAGCAGAATATTTAATAAAAGTGCAAATAAGAAATTTAATTTTCTACATTATTTTGCCGACTGGTCGGGTTTTGATATAAATATTTCAAATCAAAAAATTGAGTTGAGTGGTTATACTGTAAGTAAAGACAATGCCCAATATCTTAATTTGTTTAAAAATTTAGAGCCTCAAAAATCTCAGCTACTTGATATTTTTCCTAAAAAGACCTCTTCCTTTTTCACAATAAATATAAAAAATGGCAACTATTTTAATTCTATGTTTGAAACATATTTGTCTGAAACTAAAAAACTAAAAAAGCATAAAGAGCAAGTTTATTATCACAATAAAAGCTTTAATTTTAAATCAAAACAATATCAATTTTATAATTATATTGGAAACGAAATAGGTGTATGCACCGAGGATGTTAATAAGAACGGACTAAACCACAATTCCTATTTATTTATAAAAATTACCGATAAAGAATTTTACAAAAACTATGTTGATAGTATGAATAGTAGGTTTTGTAGAAAAAATAAGTTAATCCCTAAGAAATTTATAAAGAACATTACCATTAATGATAATAAATACACAATAACTAAAATACATAACAACAAAATGCCCGAAGTGTTTTTTGGCGATTTCTTTAAATTTATTAAATCGGAATATTCTGCAATAATTGATAATTATTTAGTTTTATCAGAATCGCAACACTCTATAAAAGATCTAATTATTGCTTATGAAAAAGAGCAATCATTTAAAGCACAATCCCCTGATTTTAATTTAGTTAATTCTTTTTCTGATGAATCAAACATTTTATTTTATACAAATATTTTTCATTCTACAGGAATTATAAATAAATATCTGAGTAAAAAAAATTCAAAGAAATTCTTATTAGATAAAAAAACGAATAGTTACATAAACGGACCTGTGGTACAATTTATAGCAGACTCCTACCCTATTTACACAACTGTTTCGTTTGAGTTTGACAATTCGCCTCCAGATATCTCGGAAACTGTTTGGGAAACAAAACTAGACACATCCTTACAAATTGTTCCATATATTACAATAAACCATAACACTAACGAAAAAGAAATTTTTGTACAAGACAAGGACAACAAAATATATTTAATAGATAAAAATGGTACAATACTATGGGAAAGACACATTCCTGAGGCAATAATTAGTGATGTATATCAAATAGATTTCTATAAAAACAACAAACTGCAAATAATTTTTAATACCAAAAACGAAATTTATGCTTATGATAGAAATGGAAATTATTTAGAAAATTATCCTATTAAATTAAAATCACCAGCAACAAACGGAATATCTGTAATAGACTACGATTTTGATAAAGAATATAGAATTTTTATTGCAACTCAAAATAAAAAGATATATTTATATGATGTAAAAGGCAAAATTTTAAATGGCTGGCAATTTAATAAAACGCAGTTTAACGTTACTGGAAAAATAAAACATTTTAAAAACGACAAAAAAGACTATATTGTATTTACAGATTTTCATAAACTATATATCCTTGATAGAAAAGGAAATACTAGGGTAAAACCTATAGCAGACTTTCCTATAGGCAAGAATTCTGAAATATTTTTCGAAAGAAGAGAAGGTAAAAACAAATCTAGATTTGTTACAACAAACCCTGAAGGAACAGTCTATTTTATATACCCCGAAGATGGTAGCATAAAGAAAATGAGTATCGAAAAATATTCAAACCTTCATTATTTTAATTTTACAGATATAAACGGAGATGATATACCTGAATTTATATATACCGATAAAAGTCAAACCGATGCTTACAATTCACAGAAAAAACGACTCTTTTCATATACATATCTTAGTAAAATAACACTAAAACCACAGATTTATAAGTTTTCAAAAGATAATATTAAAATTGGTGCTTGGTCCGACAATAATAAAATTTATTTAATAAATAATGATGGAACAATTTTCGATGGATTCCCATTACAAGGCATAGGTAATTTCAGAATATCAAAATTCTCCGAAAAGCCAGATTTTTCTTTGATAGTAGGAGGGAAAAGCAACTTTCTATATAAATATAGAGTCTTCTAAATTAGAATAAGCTTTTTTTTAGATAAAAAAAACATTAACTTTGCTAATCTTTTTCTAAAAAAATATTAGCTAAAAAATATCTTAAATTATGAAAAAACAAATTACTATCGCATTTATTGCTTCACTATTCTTAGTTATAAGTATTAGTTTACAATCATGTAGGAAAGATTTTGATGTGAAAGAACTTTCAAATACAACTGCCGACTCTTTAGATTTTGAAGGAAGTATAGCAATACCCATTATTGATACAGAATTTACACTTATGGATTTTGCACCAGAAGGAGACTCATCACTTTGGGCAGAAGTTGACGACAATGGATTAGTACACCTAAGAATGTATTACAAAGAAGTTTTAGACCTAAGGATGAACCAAATATACACAACAATTCCTTACCCAACACCTCCAGGAACGATAATATTAGCTAGCGAAAAAACACTAGCAACCGACACTTCAAAAATGAAAGTGTATAATAAAATGCTAAGCGGACATCTATTCTTTAGAGACCCAAGAATTACATTTAAAATATCAAATGAAATTCCTGTAGTAACTTTTTTCACCTTAGACACTCTTATTTTTTATGATCTGGAAGGGCAGCCTTTGTCACATACTTCTGATAAAAAATATGCAATAACTGCTCCTACTCAATCAGAAACTAGTTCGTTAACAGAAATTTTCATTGACAAGGATGAAATACCAATTTTACCAGACGTATTTTCACCAGTTCCTAGATCAATATCATTCGTTGTAACAGCAGGAAGCGATGGTAATCAAACTTTACCATATTTAACATTAGGTACTGAAAAATTCAATGTAGATGTAGATGTAGATTTACCACTAGATGCACGCTTAGACGATCTTGTTATGGGCGACACAGTTGCTTATCCTTTTAAAGAAGGTGATGATACTTACGACCAAGTTACTTCATTAACTTTAAAAGTTAGGTTTAATAATGGTTTTCCTATAGAAGGCATGTCGCAAATTTATTTTGCAGACACAACTAATACAGGAGAAATAGGAAACCTTGTTGACTCAGCATTTACTGATATTACTGCCGAAGATATTTTTGTTGATGGCTGGAGATTTAGATCAGCAGAAACAGACGCTATTGGAACAGTAACATATCCTCAAGAAAGTAATATTGTTATTACATTAGATCAAGAAAGACTTCAACTTTTTAAAGACTCTCATGTATCAAAAATAATAATAGTGTCGAAACTTAATAGCTACGAAAGTCATTCAGGACTAAATATAAAAATACTATCTGATTACAAATTAGGAGTTAAGATAGCAGTTAAAGCAGATTTTTCAGTATCGTCGAACGATAATTTATAAAAAGCCTAAATTTTAAAACATGAAGAATACAATTAAAATATCAATCATATTAAGTTTCATTTTCATAACAGCTTTTCTGCAAGAAACTTCGGCACAAAACAATATATTGTACGGAATGCATAATATTCCACAAACAATAAATACAAACCCTGCAAAACAACCCGGTTGTAACGTATTTATAGGATACCCTGCAATTTCAGGAATATATTTAGATGTAAACAACTCAGCTCTTACTCTTGGTACTATTTTTAAACCTAGAGCAGACCAACCAGACAGTTTTCTAATTGATTTAGATGCAATAGAAAATGCTATGGGTGAAAAAAATTACATAAATGCAGAACTAAATATTTCTATTTTAAATTTCGGATTTAGATTACACAATGGTTTTTACTTTAACTTTGGAATTAATAATAGAACTATTCAAAATTTTGCTTACCCAAAAGCATTAATGGAAATTAGAAGAGGAAATCATCGAGAAGGAGACATACCTTTATCTTTTAATTTTTTCGAAAACTTTATGAACTACAATGAATATTCAGTAGGACTTTCAAAAAAGTTTCATAATAATATAACAGTTGGTGGTAAAATAAAAGTACTATCAGGTATTGCTAACTTTAGAACTCAAAATTTAGATATAGACTGGAGAACAGAAACTGCCGTAGATAGAATGTATGAGTGGACTTTTGACACCGAATTAAACGCTCAAGCATCATCAATTGTAGCTTGGGACTCTTTAATAGATGGAAGTATTGATTTTGAAGAATACAAACCTATGGATATTATTTTCACAGGAAATACAGGACTAGCAGTTGACCTTGGAATAGAATATAACTATAATAAGAAGTTAGTAGTTTCGGCAAGTGTTTTAGATTTAGGTTTTATAAAATGGAAAACTAATGCACAAGTATATACTCAAGAAGGAACATTTCGTTTTAGTGGTTTAGACATAGGAAGCTATTTCTCTGATGTAGAAGAAGCACAAAACACTGAGGCAAGTACCATTACAGACGACATGGTTGATACATTATTAAACTTTATTGACCCTACTATAGAGGAAATTGCATACACAACAGGTCTTAACACAAAGATTTTTGTAGGTGCAAATTATTTTGTAACAAAAAGCATTGATTTCGGACTTTTATATAAAGGACAAATATATAATAAAACACTATTTTCGTCATACACATTATCTGTAAACACAAACTTTTTTAAAGCATGGTCGTTTTCAGCAGCCTACTCAATTATGGACAACATGTATAACAACCTAGGCTTAGGTTTAGCATACAGACTCGGACCAATTCAAATGTATATACTAACAGACAATTTTTCCGCTCCATTCTGGGCAATGAACGAAAGCGAAGGTTCAGATAAATGGCTTAGAAATACAAAAAGAGTGAATTTTCAATTTGGATTAAATTTCCTTATCTGTAATCAAAAAGTAGATGCAGGATTATTACAATAAAACAATAATTGCAACCATTTTTCAGTTTTAATAGTCTTAATAGATAATCTTTTTTATTAACATTTAATCTTTAACAACATGAAAACAAAAATTTTATCACTAGCAATTATCTTTTTTGTAGCAATATTTTTTAATATTTCATGCGAAAATCCAGAACAACCAGATACACAATCGGCGGAAGACGACGCAAGAGGAGCATTAGTTGTATCAGACGCATTTGCATACTCAAATAGTGCTGCAAGTGCAGACCCAGGGAAATTGGGTATAGATTCTACAGAGTGTTTCACCATTAGCTTTGAAGGCTTTTATCCAGATAGAACAATTACAATAACTTTTGACAGTTGTGTTTCAGATGCAGGAGTAGTAAGAGATGGTCAAATAATTGTAAACCTTAACGGAGAATGGGGAAATGGAAGAGAAATGACTATTACATTTAATAGTTATAGCGTTGATGGAGTATCTGTTGCAGGAGCAATTACAACAACTTATAATCTTATCGCAGAAAACCCTTCATTTAATATTAAAGCCGAAAATATGACATTAACTTTCCCAGATGAAAGAACAATAGCATGGACTTCGGACAAAACTTTTTTAATGACAGAAGGAATGAATACTCCACTTATAAGACTTGACGATGTTTTCCTTATTTCAGGGACATCAAATGGTGTAAATCGTATTGGAGACAGCTATAGCACAGAATATATTGATGTTGAAGCGGACAAAAGTTGCGAATGGCCAAAAACAGGTATAGTAAATATTACTAAAACCGATGAAGAAACTACTACTTTTGATTTTGATCAAGACGGTAGTGCTGAATGCGACAATATAGTTAAAGTAACAAAAGGTGATATAACTATTTATATTAATTTATAAATTAAACTTATTTTTAAACAAAAGCCCCAATTATTTGGGGCTTTGTTTTTTCATCATTAATTTTTTAAAGCAAAATGGGATTTCCTCGAATATTTAAAACTCCAGAGCATAATAAGTTTGATTATAAACCTGTTTATTATAATGAAAGAAAAGAAGCTCTTGACAAAAAGAAAAAACATTACGCTCAAATTAAAGAAAAAGAAGAAAGCGGAGAACACATCACAAACATAAAAGGACAATTCCAGTCTGCTGGTATAAAAAAAACATATTCTTCTCAAGAAAAAACATCAAATTTACGAATTGCAGTTATTATATTTGTTTTCGGCTTTTTAGTTTACGTCGCATTACAAAAATGGGATTTAATTTCTTATATGTTTAATATACTTCTTAAAAAATAATTTAAAATAAAATTTATGAAACAACTTTTACAAACTACAGCAAAAATTCTAGTTTTATTTGCTATAATAATTACAACATCGTGTAATAAGAACAAAGAAGTAGATGCTCAGTCGGCAGAAGATAACGCAAGAGGAGCATTAATTGTTGCAGATGCTTTTGCTTTCTCAAATAGTGGTTCTTCAGGTAAAGCGATAGCAGACACAACCTGCTATTCAATAGTAACAGGTTATCACTACATGGAAATTACATTTGATAACTGTAATTATAACGGAATACATAGAAACGGAACTTTAAAAATCAACCTTACAAATGACTGGTCCGACGGAGCTGTAATGAATATTGAATTTATAGATTTTACTTATGACGGAAACAGCGTAAGTGGTAAAATATCGGCAGGCTATAGAATAGATTTGAATGGAATATATTTTGAAATATTAGCCAAAAACATGTTACTAAATTTTAGCGATGGTAAGTCATTATCATGGGAATCAAACTTAAACTTTGCTTTAAAAATAAATGGGTTTTTACCAGTTTTCGAAATTTATGGTTACTCAAGTGGTATAAATAGAGAAGGACAAGCCTTTGAAATGGAAGCAGAAGCAATTATTTTTGACCGAGCATGTGCTTGGCCTGTAAGCGGAATTTACACAATGACAATTGATAATAATATTACAACAATTAATTTTGATGAGGACGAAAGCGGTTCTTGTAACAATATTATTAATGTTTCAAATAAATATAACAGCATAAATATTGATTTATAATACATATTAATATTATACCAAATTAACATAAAAAATGCCCAGAACTTAATTGTTTTTGGGCATTTTCTTTATTATATACCTTTACTTAATAAACTTATAACCAACACCTTTTACTGTTTTAATATAATCTTCGTTAATTTTTTCTCGTAATTTTCTTATATGAACATCAATTGTTCTGTCGCCAACAACAACGTCTTCGCCCCAAATTTTAGAATATATTTCGTCTCTAGTAAATATTTTACCTGGGTTTGATGCTAATAAAAATAATAATTGAAATTCTTTTTTAGGAAGAGATAACTCTTTCTTTTTATAAGTTACTAAATAATTAGTCTTATCAATTTTAAGAGCCTTATACTTAATAGTTTCATTATCGTTTTCATGCTTTTTATCAAACCTTTTTAATAAAGCCTTAATTTTACTAACAAAAACAGTAGGATTAATTGGCTTTGTAATATATGCATCAGCTCCAGCATCCAAACCTGCCAATTGGCTATAATCCTCGGCTCTAGCACTTAAAAAAACTATAAGAGTTTCGTCTAATTTACTTACCTCCCTTATTTTAGTACAAGTTTCAATGCCATCAATTTCAGGCATCATAACATCTAAAACAATTAAATTTGGAACAATTTTTTTTGCAGTTTTAAAAGCAGATTTACCATTCATTTCTGTATAAACCTTATAACCTTCTTTTTTAAGATTATAAGACAAAAACTCTAGTATATCTTTTTCGTCATCAACTAATAAAATTTTTTTAGACATGTATTATTCTATTAAATTTTCCTTTTAAGGCTAAATGTAAAAGTAGAACCTTTTCCTAATTCACTATTTACAATAATTTTTTGTTTATGCGAGTCAATAATATGTTTTACAATTGAAAGTCCTAAGCCTGAACCACCAAACTCCTTTGACCTACTTTTATCTCCTCTATAAAAACGCTCAAAAATATGAGAAATATCTTTTTTGCTTATTCCAATTCCATCGTCAGCAACATCAATAAAAACTTTATTAAAGGCTGCTCTAGTTGAAACTTTAACAATTCCTCCCTTATTTCCATATTTAATAGCATTGGTAATTAAATTCATTAAAACTTCTACTACTTTTTCTTTATCAGCCTCAACAAAGCAACTTTCACAAAGCGGATTTAATACTAAATCAACTAAATTATTATCTGCCTTTATTTGGAGCATATCAAAAACATCCTGAATAACAACATGTATATCAAACAGTTCAATTTCAAGTTTAGCATTTCCACTTTCTAATTTAGAAATAACATCTAAATCTTGAACAACAGAAATTAACCTATTCACATTTTTTTCTGTCCTTTTCAAATATTTCACATTAATTTCTTTATCGTTAACGCCACCATTTACTAAAGTGTTTACATAACCCTGAATATTAAAAATTGGAGTTTTAAGCTCATGAGCAACATTGCCCATAAATTCCTTTCTAAACTTTTCGTTAGCTTTTAGCAATTTAATTTCGGCATATTTATTATCAGAAATAACTGTTTTACTAATAAATTTTAATATAAAATAAAAAAATGAAATTAATATGAAAAAAAGTAATACACAAACTTCTATTTTAGATAATACATAATATTCAGGAAAAAAAGTATTAACAAAAGTTATTGTAGCAGCAGCAAAAACAGCTATAAAGGCAAGGATTACTGATATATAGAAATTATTAATTGAACTCATAAAACTTAACAATTACTTAACAATACAATTCTAAAAAAATGCTTTAAACAAACTAACTTTGCAAAGTTAATATTTAATTAATTAGAAAAAATATGGAAACTATATTTATTATAATGATTGGCATTTTAATAATGCTTGCAATAACCGATTTAGTAGTAGGAGTTAGTAACGATGCTGTAAATTTTTTAGTATCGGCAATTGGCTCAAAAGCAGCACCACTACGAACAATTATGATTATTGCTGGTGTTGGAGTTTTATTTGGAGCAACATTTTCAAATGGAATGATGGAAGTTGCCCGAAAAGGAATTTTTCATCCTGAGTTATTTTCATTTAACGAAATTATGGTAATATTTTTAGCAGTAATGCTTACTGATATTATTTTGTTAGATGTATTCAACACTCTTGGAATGCCGACCTCAACAACGGTTTCAATTGTATTTGAATTATTAGGTTCGGCATTAGCAATGTCTATATTTTTAGTTTACAAAAACGACCAAGACGCTTCCGAAATAGCAAATTATATAAACTCTGGGCGGGCATTACTTATTATTGCTGGAATATTGCTGTCAATAATTTTTGCTTTTACAGCAGGAGCAATAGCACAATTTCTTTCTCGTATTTTATTTTCGTTTAAAACAGAAAAATCATTCAAATACTACGGTGCATTATGGGGAGGCTTTGCTATTACTGCAATAACGTATTTTATTTTAATAAAAGGAATTAAAGGTTCGAGTTTTGCTGAAGGGGGAATGTATGAATATATAAAAAGTAACACCTTTCAAATTTTAATATTTAGTTTTATAGCTTGGTCAATAATTTTAGCGATTCTCCAATTTTTCACAAAAGTAAACATCTTAAAAATTATTGTATTAACCGGAACTTTTGCATTAGCTATGGCATTTGCTGGTAACGATTTAGTAAACTTTATTGGAGTACCATTAGCAGGAATAGAGTCGTATAAAGCATGGGCAACATCGGGCAGCCCAACTCCTGATACATTTATGATGTCAAGTTTAAGTGCAAAAGTAGGCACACCTACATTGTACTTACTTATAGCAGGAATAATAATGGTTTTAACACTATGGATGTCTAAAAAGGCTCGTTCGGTAACCGAAACATCTTTAGCACTAAGTAGGCAAAGTGAAGGACACGAAAGGTTTGAATCTTCACTTATATCACGCTCAATTGTAAGAATAACGATGAATACCGCCCAAAGTATATCAGCAATTATGCCTAAACAGTTAAACAAAATAATTGATAAACGTTTTGAACCACAAATAATTGATGAGACAAAAAGCAAAGAAGATGCAATATCATTTGATTTAATTAGAGCATCGGTAAATTTAATGGTTGCAGGAATATTAATTTCAATAGGAACATCGCTTAAATTACCACTTTCAACAACTTATGTTACATTTATGGTAGCAATGGGTACTTCACTTGCCGACAGGGCTTGGGGACGAGAGAGTGCTGTTTATAGAGTTTCAGGAGTTTTATCAGTTATTGCTGGTTGGTTTATTACTGCATTTGTTGCACTAACAGTTTCGTTTATTGTTGCTTTTATTATAAAATTTGGAGGTATTGTAGCAGTATTTATTCTTTTAGCAATTGGAGTATTTTATGCTATAAAATCGCAAAAACTACATAAAAAGAAAAAAGCAGAGTCAGATGAAAGAAATAAAATTGAAAATTATGTATCTGCTGATGATAATATTTTTGAAAGATGCTCAAATAACGTTATAAATATATTAAATTCAATTGATAACATGTATTTAGAAACAATTGAAGCTTTAGGAAAGCAAGACCGTAAAAAGTTAAAAAAACTAAGTAAAGACATCAACTCAATAAATAAAAAATCAAAAATCTTAAAAGATAATATTTTTAATACTGTAAATAAACTTCAAGAAGGCTCAATTGAAACTGCTCCATATTATGTTCAAGTATTAGACTATTTACGAGAAACATCTCTGGCTCTTTTTCATATTATAGAACCAGCTTATGATCATGTTGACAATAACCACAAACCTTTACTTGATGCACAAATAGAAGGACTAAAACTTATTGCTGAAACAATTAATTCTTTAGCAAAAAACATTAATAAGGCTATAAAAGAAAATGATTATAATCAGTACGAAGATAATATTATGAATATTCAGTCAGATTTATTATCGTATTTAATTGAGGCGCGTAAAGTTCATATTAAAAGAATAAAAAATAAGGATGTTAGCACAAGAAATAGCATGCTTTATTTGAATATTCTTGCAGAAACTAAAAACATTGCTCTTTATTCAATAAATACATATAAATATCATAGAGATTTTATTATTGGAACAAAAGAACAGTAATAGGAACTCATAAAACAATATATAGCATTACATTTACTGTAATGCTATATATTTATTCGCAATACTAACTTAAACCGAAGCCTTCGGTCAATGTTTTGACTTTGATAAAATCAACTACGAAAAGCAATGAGCAACCGAAGGCTTCGGTGAAATACATGAAATCATCGTATCACTATGTTAATAAACAGCTAATTAAATGATTTTTTTAGTGATTTAATTAAGAAAGTGATACGATGACTATCAGTTCTTATGAGTTTTAACCGTTCCTCGCCACAGCGTAGCACGGGGCATAGCTTTATATTTTCTCATTCCCAAAAGAATATCTTACCACCATCGTATAAGTAGTTACGATGAAGTGATATTATTTGAAAACCATTATTTTTTGCTGCATTATGCAAAACATCTGCATCTTTATGTAAATCAATATTACCATTAAAAAATAGTTTATCCTTTATTCTACCATGAGTTCCTCCTAAAAATCCGTATTTATGACCTACTATAGATATTTTTTCAGGAGTAAAATAATCGCAAATCAAGCCTTGATGTTTAATGCTTTTTTGAATTCCAAGGTCTGAAGTTATATAATGTTTATTGCTTAAGTGTATTAAACTACAGGCTGTATATGCTTGTGGTAAATCGACAAATATTTTATTCTTATGCAAGTCTAAAATAGTTTTATCGGTAAATCCTTTTTTATGAAATAAATATTTAGATGAGGCAATGCAATTATATGGAGTAGAAGCTTTTAAATCACCTCCAATACTTGTTTTTCCAAAAGAAAAATCAATTGAATTATTTTCAAGAAACAGAATAAGTTCTTTTGGCGAATTTGGTGCAAGAATTGTATTATTTTCATCCTGAAAAATAAAAACATCAGGATGCCCCGAAATTGATTCATAAGTAATATTTTCACTTTTAAACAAAAAAATATTATCACAATATTTTGCTAAATTCTCAATTGCTTCTTTCGGACTTCTTGCATCAATTACTGCAATCATTTATTTGATATTTAGATAATAATGGGTTGGATTTAAACTTTATTTTAATGTTTTTTTCGGCAAAATGCTCTATATTTTCTTTTTTATAACCTATTGCATAATTTATTTGTTTGCTATTTACCTCAAAACAAAATTCTTGTTTATTAGAATTTTTAATTTTTTCCGTAATAATATCTTTCCAAATAGAACTCATTACTAACTCTTTAAAAGAATTATGCAAAGGTCCGGCAATATATGATTTGCCCTCGGTTAATTCGTCGGATGGATGAAGCCCAACTCTAAGAATTGTGATATTGTTATCTTCAAAAATTTTATACACTGCTTTTGAAATAATAACTGCCTCTGGAATTGATAATGGTTTATACCTTCCTGTTTGGTACAATTTTTCGAGTGCTGTACCTTTCACTATTATTGTTGGGTAAATTCTAGTATTATCAGCTTTTAGTTTTACAATTGTTTGGGCTGTTTTTATTGATTTTTCAAGAGAATCGCCAGGTAATCCAATCATCATTTGTAATCCCAAATCGAAGCCTCGCTTTTTTATTAAAAAGGCTGCATTTTCAATGGCATCGTAAGAATGTCCTCGTCCTGATTTTAAAAGAACGGTATTATCTGTAGATTGTGCTCCAAGTTCTATAGTTTTTACTCCATATTTTTCTAATAAATCTAAAATTTCATTATCAATATAATCTGGTCTGGTAGAGAGCCTAATTGATTGCACTTTTCCTAATTTTATAAATTTATTTGCTTCTATTAAATATTCTTCTTGAAGTTGAAGGGGAATGCCGGTAAAACTTCCACCAAAAAATGCAATTTCAACATTTGTATTATTAGAAATAGTACTTAAATACTGGTTTACAATATTATTTATTTCAGAAGGCGGAGGAGCCTCAACTGTTCCACTAATTTTTTGTTGGTTACAAAACACACATTGATGTGGGCAGGCTAACTCAGGAATAAAAATTGGAATATTAACGTGTTTCTTCTTTTTCACAAACAATAAATTTAGTTTGCAAAAATAACCAATTATACAGTTATCAACAAATTTACACCAACGTATAATTAAAATTTTCTATTTTATTTTAAAACCAATAACGGTAATATCGTCACGCTGTGTTGTATTTACCATGTGTTTATCTAAACTTTCCTCCAAAATAATTTGTTGAGTTTTCATATCTTTATCAATATTTTCAACTATAATATCTATAAGCTTATTTGTACCAAATCGTTTACGCTGTTCATCATTTTGATCTACATAGCCATCGGTAGTCAAATAAACAATATCTCCCCTATTAATTTCAATAGATGTTTCAGTATATTCACTTGTATTAAATTTTGATTTATAACCGCCTATTGATTTACGTGTTGTTTTAAAAACATTAAATTCTTTTTTCTCTTTTTGGTAGATAAATACAGGTCTTTTAGCTCCGGCAAAAGATAGAGTTTGTTTTCCTTCAAAATCAGTTTCTATTTTACACAAAGCCATATCTAATCCATCTTTATTGTCGGAAGAATCTTGTTTAAGAGCCTTTCTAATAGACTTATTTAGCTGAGTAAGAATTTCGGCAGGCGAAAATATAAGTTTCTCATTTATAATTTCGGAAAGTAACCTACTGCTAATCATCGACATAAATGCCCCTGGCACTCCATGTCCTGTACAATCAACTACTGCAATAAATTTTTTATCTGTAAGTTTTCTTTCAGTTGACATCGGTAAATGGTTTGTCCAATAAAAATCTCCACTTACAATATCTTTAGGTCTAAATAAAATAAAACTTTCAAAAAACTGGTCAAATTTTTCTTTCACAGGTAATATTGCTTGTTGAATAGTTTGTGCATACCTAATACTTGCTTTTATTTGATCATTTTTATATTTTATTTTATCGTTTATAACTTCTAATAAATCTTTTTGAGCTGAAATTTCATCATTTTTCTCAAGTATTTGAACTTCAAAAGCTTTTAAATCTGAAATATCAGAATCAATTCCTATTACTTTTACTACATTATTTTTTATATCGAGTATTGGTGTTAAGGTTGTTTGAATCCATATTTTATTATTACTTTTAGTAATAAATGAAGACTCATAGCTTTCTGAGCTTTTATTATTAATACATTCATTAAAAGCTATTTTTACATTATTATTTGTTGATGTTTGTAATATATTATCACCAAATTTTGCAATATAATCTCTAAAATGGTAGCCATATAGTCTATAAGATCCTTCATTCATCCATTCAAATTTACCGTTAGAGTCCATAATAGCAATTGCATTATCGGTTTCACGAGCAATAGTTGAAAGATTTTCAAGTTCTTCATTCATCTCTGTTAACTCATCGTTTATTGCGATTAGTTCTTCTTTTTGGGCTAATATTTCTTCATTCTGTTGTTTAATTTCGGTTGTTCTTTGGTCAACAATCATTTCTAGATTTTTATTTTGAAAATCCAATGTTTCAGTAAGTTCTTCGTTACGAACAAATGCTTTAGAAAATCTTAGTGCAATAATATATGATTGTGCAAAAATAAAAACAAGAAGCCCCCAGGGTATAAGTTCAATTGTATTAATAGTTTGACTTACGTATAGCATATCATTAACAGTAGTTAAAGCAACAGCAACAGCCCCAACAAGGAAAATAAAGGCTCCTCCTTTTTTTCTTATTATTGCTTTAATTAGTCCATAAATTGCATAAACTAAAAGGAATAGAATAACTATTTGATACGGT
>JAOZLS010000278.1:0-4043 GCA_029934705.1 Bacteroidales bacterium
TACAAATAATAATGCTGTAACAATTAAAAAAATGTTTTTTTTCATAATAATAAATTTAATTAGTGTTTATTTCTGTTGTCAATAAATTTCATTGGTTTTCTTGCTCCTTCGGGAAACAATATTTTATTAATTTCCTGCGGATGCCTAAAAAGAAGTTTTGGAGCAACTCTAAGTTTTGCTCTAAAATGATCTTTTATAGTTTTTTCAAAATGAATTGGAATATCTTCAACCCCAGCATAAATTAATATTTCGTCGGTACCAATATCATTTGTAAAAACTTCTACTACATAGTTTTTAATATTATCAATATTATCTAAAATATCGTATAATGAAGGCGGATAAAGTGTTGTTCCTTTATATTTTATCATTTGCATTTTCCGTCCTATCACGGGACCTAGTCGCAAAGTATTTCTGCCACATTCACACTTATCGGTGTAATGAATCATTACATCTCCTGTTTTAAATCTTAGCAAAGGCATACCTTCAACTCCAATAGTGGTTATAGTTAATTCGCCTAAAGTTCCGGGTTTTACGCTATTATTATTTTCATCTAAAAACTCGGCTATTAATAGTTCTGGGTGATGATGTCCTCCTTTTGAAAATTCGCACTCGCTAAATGCCGATGACATTTCGGTTGATGCGTAAGTTGAAAAAAGTTTTACTTCAGACCATTTTTCTTTTATTTTTCGTCCTAAAGTATTTAATGTAAAATCGACATTTCTAATAGGTTCTCCTATGCAAATGGCTTTATTTATAGATGTATTTTTATAATCTATTCCATTTTTTTCGGCATACTCAATCAATTTTAACATAAAAGAAGGAACAGTAATAAAAGTTGTAGGATTTATACGTTTAATTGTATCCCACTGTAACTCAAGCATTCCCCCTCCTACTCTAATTATTCCGGCACCAAGCTTTCTTGCTCCAAGGTAATATGCTAAGCCTGCCATAAAGCGTTTATCAATTGTTACCATTTGCTGCAAAATATCGTTAGAGTTTATTCCTGCACATGCAAAAGAAATACTTTCGTTATACGCAAGGCGTTGTAAATCTTTTTCGGTTAAACCGAATGTTACAGGGTCGCCCAATGTTCCAGAAGTTGTAATGTAATCGATAATTTTATTTTTATCGACACATAAAAAGTCATTATTATATTTTTGTAAATCTTCTTTTGTTGTAACAGGTATTTTCGACAAATCGTCTAAAGTACCAATATCATTTATTGATATATTATTCTGTTTAAACAGCTTATTATAGAATTTTGAATTAGAATTTACATACTCTAAAAGTTTCTTTAATTCTGCAAACTGATAATCAGATATTTCTTCAAAAGTTTTTTTTTCTATTTCAGGAATTCCCATTAGGAATGAATATTAAATAAGTTATTATGGTTTGCTAAGTTAGTTTATTTTTATTCAAGGCAAAAAATTTGCGAATAGTATAGCTATTTAAGGCTTTTTTAACGCAGAAGAAAATTAAAATAACAATGCAAACCGTTATAAGTTATTAAATTTTCGTTCCTTAACTACTTATTTAAGTTCAAAAGTAAAATAAATTGTAAACTTAAAAAAATATTGTTTAAGTTATTTCATAATCGTAACATTCCCAACTTTAACAAAAGGTTCTCCATTTGCATATTTACCTTCTACTTTCCAAACATAAACATCTTGAACTACTGGCGAGCCTTGAAATGTACCATCCCATCTATAATTTATATCTTCAGAATAGAAAACAACTTCTGAGCCTCTGTTAAATATTTTCAATTCATATTCGTCAATAGATTCAAAAGCAGCTGGACCAAAAGTATCGTTAAGACCATCGCCATTTGGAGTAAAAGCATCTGGGAAGAAAATTCGTCCCATTGGTAAAACATGCACTGTTGTTAAACTTGTAAGTGAATCGATACAATCATGCTTAGATGTAACATAAAGTGTTATTGTATAATCTCCAGCTTCGGCATAATAATGTAATGGGGTTTCTTCGTCGGAAAAGCCACCATCGCCAAAAGTCCATAAATAAGTTAATTCGTCGCCTTCTGTGTAGTTATAACAGTGAATTGGTGTTTGCGTTGCCAAAACTGTATCAGGGTTAATATCGAAATTAATTGTTGGTGCTTCCCAAGCTGTTATAATTGTGTCTTTAATATCAAATAATCCACAATAGCCTTCAATTCTGAGGCTTACTGTATATTCACCTGCTATTTCATAAATATATGATGGATTTTGTTCAATTGATGTAGCTCCATCACCAAAATCCCAAATATAATCGAGTGCTTCAAAGGAATAATCAATAATATTTATAGGAACAGGAATACATCCATCTATATTATCGACATAAAAATCGGCTTCGGGTTGCCTTGCACTAATATTAAATACTTGCTGTATGGTATCGGAACACCATTGATTATTGGCACTAAAAACAATAGGATAATCTCCACAGGTTTCATAAGTATGAGATATTGGATTTTCTTCTGTTGCAAAAGTATCATCACCAAAATCCCAATAATAATTTGTATAGCCAGTTTCTCCTGTATTAGTTATTGTAACAGTTGCATCGGGCATATATGATGTATCAGGAGTTATAGTAAAGTTTATATCTGGTTGAGGATAAACGGTTATTTGTCCATAGGCTGTATCAGAACAACCAGTTGTTGAGTAACCATAAGCTGTAATTAAATAAGTAGCAGGAGCCAAAGTTTCATTAATAAAAATATGAGTTGGTTCACTTACAGCAGATGTATTTCCTTCGCCAAAATCCCAATAATAATTAGTGCCACCAGTTAATTTTGTAAATTTTACAACGAGCGGACTACAACCTGTATCAACATCGGCAATAAATGGAGCGGCAGATTCGGGAGAACCTATTTCAACTTGCTCTCCAAAAGTTACACATAAATTATTATCTCTTAAATAAGGCGTGTATAATCCAGGAGTTAAACCTGAAATAATATGATAGGCTTGATAATTAATTCCATCAATTGAATATTCATAATTAGGAGTTCCTCCTTCTACATAAATAGTAATTGTTCCATCATTACTATTTATACACGATTCATCATTAGGCACAGCATTAGTTATTTCTAAAAATGCAGGTTCATATATTATTATAGAACTTTCAGTAATAACACAATCATTTTCATCTATTACCTGAGGGAAATATGTACCTTGAATAAGGTCTGTAAAACTACCAGAGTTATCGAGATAAGTTGTTCCATTATCAATAGAATAGGTAATTTGCCCAGTTCCTCCTTCGGCATTAATTGTTATAGTTCCATTATCATCGCCATAGCAATTAATACTAGTTGAAGTAATATCAGTTATAAAAAGCTGTGGTGGCTGTGTAAGTTCAATAACATCTGTCCAAGTTGTTTCGCAAAGGTGAGCATCCAAAACTCTAATATAATAAAATCCTGATATAAGCGATGTAAAATCTGGATTTACACTATATGAACTACCATTATCAATAGAATAACGATAATCCAGAGTACCACCAGTTGCAGTAATAGAAATATTTCCTGTATTATCGCCATAACATAAATCAATACTATTAAAAGTAACATCTTGAACTTCAAGAAGTGAAGGCTCAAGAATTGTTACTTCGTCTCCTATTTGAACACAATCAAAATGGTCTTTTACATAAGTTTGATAAACCCCTGGAGGTAAATTTGAAAAATATGTTTTAAATTCGTAAGTAACACCTCCATCAATTGAGAACCTATATGGAGTTTGCCCGCCAGTTGCTTCTAAAGTAATAGCTCCATTATTATCGCCATAACAAGTTATATCGCTTTTTGATACAAAATTAGGAACTAAGAGTTCTGGTTCAATAATATTTAATGTTGAACCATAGCCTTCGCAATTATTATCATCTTTTACAACAATAGAATATACACCAGCTATTAATCCGGTGAAAATTCCTGAATTATCGTAAAAATTAGTTCCAGAATCAACTGAATAATAAAGAGGAGCAGTTCCTCCTTGTGCATTAATAGTTATAGTTCCAGTTGCAGAGCCATTACAATCTTCTATATTAGTAAATAATTC
>JAOZLS010000278.1:4143-5638 GCA_029934705.1 Bacteroidales bacterium
GTAACATCGACTGTTTCAATAATAACTTCAGGTGGGTCAATTAAACTTATTGAAGAACCTGATACAGTGCAAGCATTTGCATCTTTTACAGAAATATTATAAGGTATTCCTCCTGAAAGTCCTGTTAAAACATTAGTTAAAAAGTAATTTGCTCCACCATTAATAGAATATTGTAAGGTTCCTGTTCCACCTTCGGCAATAATTGAAATTTCGCCGTTTGGTTCTTCAAAACATGATGGGTCTTGTGGTGTTTCTGAAATAATAGTTACTTGTGTAGGTTGAGTAATAGTGATAGCATCGGGATAAGTTGCAGAACAACTATTTGCATCTTCTACTAAAATATTATATGTTCCAGCTGTTAAACCTGTAACAGTATTTGTAGAGTAAAATGTAGTTCCGTTATCAACTGAATATTTTAAGTCTGGAACTCCGCCCATTGCCGAAATTGTTATGCTACCATTATTTCCGCCAAAACATGTATTTACATCTGTTTTATCAACCTTATAAATAGATAATTGTGTAGGTTGAGTTATAAAATGTGAACCACCGTTTTTAAAACAATCATTATTATCTTTTACTTTAATAGTATATGTACCGTAAACTAAACCATTAAATATTCCAGAAGCTTGGTAAGTTGTACCACCATCAATTGAGTACAAAAGTGGTGGAGTTCCGCCACTAGCAACAACAATAATTTGTCCTGTATTATCACCAAAGCAACCTAACACGTCTGTTTTTGTTTCAGAATCAATATTTAATTGACTTGGCTCGGCAACTGTTAAGGTGTTACCATAAGCTAAACAGAAATTTTCGTCTTTAACTGCAACATCATAATCGCCTGCATATAATCCAGTAAAATTTCCAGTAATTTGAAATATTGTTCCTCCATTAGTTGAATATTGAATATCACCAGTACCTCCAGTAGCAGTAATTGTAATTGTTCCTGAATTATCTCCAAAACAAGTATTTACATCGGTTGATACTTCAGAGGTTATTATGAGTTCTGCTGGCTGCGTTAAAATAATTTCGCTACCGTTAACAGTACAATTATTATTATCGTGAATTATAACATTGTAAGTACCAATATCTAAGCCTGAGAAATAATGCCCTGAGCCAAAAGTTGCTCCATTATCTATTGAATAAAAAATTGGAGCTGTACCGCCAGTAGCAGTAATGTCAATAACGCCATTGGCATATCCATAACATCCATAAATATTCTCAGCATTCTCAGCAGTAATAATTAACTCATTAGGCTGCGATATTTCTATCTCGGAGCCTTCTTCAGGACAATTATTTGCATCTGCTACATATACTTTATAATTACCCGCGGCTAAATTTGTGAAATTTCCACCATTATTCAAATAAGTAAATCCACCATCAATTGAGTATGTAAAACTTCCTGCTCCGCCTGATGCATCCATTGTAATTGTTCCATTATTATCATTATAACAACCAGTTACATGGGTAAAATCTTCTTGAGTTATTAAAATTCCAG
>JAOZLS010000279.1 GCA_029934705.1 Bacteroidales bacterium
AATGAAATTGCTTTCAACATTACGTGACTCCAAAAAAGCCCAATACGATTTAGTGTTTTTTATATTTTGTGCAGAGTTAAACTTAATTATGGAATTGAATTTATTTGTTTCACTAACAATTCCACTGATAACAGGATCTTTGTCATTTGCTGAAGTAGTACCTAATTCATAAAGACCAATTTTATCACCAATTTTTATTCCGTGAATATATCCGTTATTAATTTTAATTTCATAATCTGAAATAATATCTTCAATTTCAAAATAAGTTTGTTGTTGAATTATATTACCCTGAAAAATTGCAACATTGTAATCACCTTCTATAACAGGAGATTGGAATGGAACCGTTTCTTTCATATTTTCTTTAATTTTGGCAAAAAGACTTAAAAAGGATGCGTTATGAGAAAGTTTAATAAATGCTTTTGAAAATGCAAAGGAAAGAGATCCTACGCCGTTTCCGTTATCATCAGTTGCTTCATAATTGGCTTCGTTAAACTTTGATGCGGATATAATAATAAAGGATGCATTTATTTTATTGTTTTCTAGGCTTTTGTCATTCATTCCAGATCCTAATATTTCTTTTTCTTTAAAGTAATTTAGTTTACCCTTAATAACAATAGGTTCGGCTCCGCCTCTAATTTTAGCAGAACCTCTTGTCATAGTACTTGAGTAACAAGCATCAACAATGAATAATACTTGTCCTTTGTTTCCAAGCTTTTGTCTTAATTTATCAAAATAGACTCCGAGTTCATCGTCGGTAATATGTTCTTCCCCATGATAATTAAGTGAATATTTACTGTATGCATTAATAGGGACAATAGACTCGTCCATGCCGTCAATTTCGTCATTATTTAAATCCGTTATTTGTTGTCCGTGACCTGAATAATGAATGACGACATAATCACCTTTATTTACATTTTTTTTTAATGTATATAAAGCAGTCATTATTCCTACTTTATCAGCTTGCTCATCTTTTATAACTATTATATTGCTTTCCTGAAACCCTTGAAACTGCAAAGCCATGCTAATAAGAGAAATGTCATTCTCGGAATTAATACTTTGCCAACCGGTTTTTGCAGTATTGTAGTTCCCTATTGCAATAATTAGAGCTTTCTTGCGTGAATAATTTTCTACAAATTGAGCAGTTGATGTATAGCTTAAAATAAATATTAATATTAAAACTAAATATGCTTTTTTCATTTATTAATAGAATATTTTTTTTTGAATAGAAATATCATCATCAGAAAGGTCAATTTTAAAAACCATAATATCTTCGACATTTTGACTACCATAAGGCAAGGCATAAAAATCGAGAGTTCCTGTTAAGCTTGCTGTTTTTATTGCAGCACCAAACTGACTCAACGTTGTTGTAATCCATTGATTATCATATTGAGGACCAGCAGATATTATAAAGAAGTTTTTACTTGTAAGATTTAGTGTATTTTTTAAATCATCATTATTTTTATAATAATAGAGTCGAGAACCTCCTTTAATTAATAGTCCGAATAATGGGTCATAAGACTTTTCAAGATATATTTCTTTTGTATTAAAAATTACAAATTTTGCAATGGCTTCCAATTCTTTTGTTCCAAGAGTTTTTGTTTTTATTATTATTTTCCTTGTAAACTTTCCTGAACTTACTGTTAATTCAACTTCTGAATTTTGTTTTAGGAGTTCAAATTCAAATAAAGCCTCTTCTAAGTTTCTAATACTAATATCATTAATTCTTGATAGTTCCCATCCAATATAATGCCTTAGAGTATCAAAAGCGACAGCTTCAGGCAAAACTCCTGAAATAATTGGTTTCTCATTAATTTTATATTGTAATCCATTTTTGGATTTATATTTTTGACTTAGCTCAATACCAATAAATGCTCTTTTAATTATACCTTTATTTACAATAATATCATCTATCAGTCTTTGAGATAATACTCCATCTAAAGCAAAGTTTATTTGAGACTGCCAAATCAAATGATTGTCTTTCTGTGTAAATTCCGTTTGTGAAACAATACCTACAACAAGTCCGTTTTCATCAACAAGCGGACCTCCACTGTTACCCCAAATTCCTGTAGCTGTGGTTTGCAGAAAACCGAATTTACCTGTAAGCCCTTCTCTAATTCTATTCTTTGCACTAATAATTCCATCTGTTACGGTATAAGGGAATTCTCCAAGAGGATTTCCTATCGCAAAAACTTTATCACCTATATGAACAGGAGTGTTTCTAAACTTTGCAACAGCTATTTCGTTACCTGGAGTGTCTACAAATTCCAGAACAGCAATATCATAAAAGGAATCTCCTCCAACCACCTTGACATAATACTTCTCTTGAGAAATTGAAAATATAACTATGCTGCTATCTGTTTCAGATGCATTCTCTATCACATGAGCATTTGTTATAACATATTTCTTTCCATTTTTTTCAATAATAAACCCAGAACCAGAACTTTTTATTCCGGTCATATCTAGAGCCTTACTGTAAGCTATTTCATCAATTGGTAATTCTCCGCCTCTATAACCTAACATTATTTTCAATCCTTGTTCGTCGGTAACACCTACTGTTACGACTGAACTTAGAGACTTTTCAAGAGAAATATATGTTTGTGAATATATTTTATTTTGAATTATAATAAAAATAAATATTAATAAGTATATTTTTTTCATATAGATTTTGTATTAAGTTAATTTAAGCATGAAAAATTAAGCTGTAAACAAAATTACAAAGTGCCAAAACTACAAAAATTCGTTGCTTTTTTTTAAAAAAAACATTGATTTTTACATCGATAATAAGTAAAATTATTTACAGCTTAAAAAAGATAATATTAATTTGTACCTATTGCATAACTGTTATATACACTTCCTAAATTTTTGACTTTAATTTTGTATGTTTGAGTCCATTCTGGAACCCAACGAACGACACAATCATCACTTAAGTCAGTATCCTTTGTAACAAGATGACCGTATTGATCATAAATATATAAATCTAAATCAGTATCACCATCTCCGCTAACGACAACCATCGCAACCTCTCCACCATTAAATCTCACATTATAATAATCGCTGCTGGAAGCATTTACAGATTCGTATTCTATTGCAGGACCACCACTTCTTCCTCTATCTTTTGTAACTTTATCAGCTAAAGCTATTATTGTTTTATCTCCCTTAGCCATTTCTTTGGCGTCTTTAAGCATCTTTTCTAAATCAAGTAAATTTGCAGTAATAGCAGTTTTAGTCCTGTCTACTTCAACTCCTTTAGATTCCATACTTTCAGGAGTAAGTTGTCTGACATTCATAGTAGAAACTATCTGAGCTGCAGATATTAAACTTATAGGGTCATTATTTGCATACGCATAATCAGCAAGCTGCTGTGCGAGAGACATTTGAGCAACCTCGTTATTTTGTGGAGTTGATGTAGGAATCTTTTTTGAATCTTGACCAAAAAACGTTGTAGTACTCATCGCAAGTACTAAAATAATAAAAAGTAATTTTTTCATAATATTAAAAATTTAAAGTGTGAAAATTATTTATTTGTAATTAATGTAAATTCTGTTGTAAAAAAGTTTTCGTTATTTATGTTACCTCTTTTAGATCTTTTTCCTGATGGAAAGCTATTAATTATGTCTTCAAATCTAGAATGGGTTCCTCTTAATGTTATTTTTTTCATATTACTTATAAGTACTGCGAGTTCTTCAAGAGATACATCAGAGCATATTATTTTAAAATACTCTTGTCCTGACTCATCTGTCTTCAAATTCGTAATTAAATACTCATCCGTAGCACCTGGTATTAAAAACTGTTTTTCATTTTTATACGGTCCAATGTATTCAATACCCCCATTTTGTTTAAAAACTAAAATTTGAAAATATGTTATCATATTACCCGAATTCATAAGCCTTAATTTAAAACATTGATTTTTATTAAAAATGATTTGTCCATTATTTATAAAATTTTCAATTGGTAATATTGAGTCTATGTTATGGCAGTTGGAAATTGGTTCAATGACGAAATCTATTTTATAATTATTATTATGAGCTTTAAATTCTCGCAAGAACCTTCTTTTGTTATAATAACCTATAACTTCATAACTTATACCTATTAATTCTAAGTCATTTTTTATTTCTTTGACAATTCTTTGATTGTATTTTGTATCATAAAAATTCAAAAAATACTTATTTGCATAAACACTATCAGAAATAATAATGTCTGCAAATTTATCATCATTAACAATTATTATATTTGAATTATTTTTAATTGTATCAAGGTATTCTTGAGTTGATTTAAATTTAACATATATATTTGTTTTTATCTCATTAAAACCAGGGTCTTCAACAAATATCCAATAATCATTAATAGGTTTTTTCAATAACTTACTGTTTATAACTTCTATTTCAGATTCAAAAGTTGATGCGTTTTTAACTACAGCAGAAGCAATCCTCTTTAATGTATCTATTTTCTCTGTTCCAATTATATATATACCTAGTTTAGCACCATCATATATATTATTTATTAACCCTCCATTAATTCTCAATGTATCTGTATTGTCTACATAATTAATTGTTTGATAATATTTAATATATTTATAACTTGTTCCTCCAAAAATATTGATGTCTAGGTTTCCTTCTGCAACAGGCGTTTGCCTCGGTTGCAAATTTCCAATTTGAGATTTCACCATATCGAATAACTCTCTATATGTTTTTATTGATTCCCCAGACGTTAATTCCAAGTAAAGTGCATAAGACAAAGTCCCTACTAAAGAACCTTCATTCGCATTACCTGCTTTTATTCTACTTTCTTTATTTTTCTCAGACTCTAAACTTCCACTAAAAACAATAAATGACGCTATATTTGAGTCTGTGTCAGAATCAATTCCTCCGTACATATTATTGCTTACAAATACTGTCTTTGGAACATAACCTTGTGGTTTAAATGCATCAAGGGCTCCTCTTGAACTACCTCCGCCTCTTTCAATATTACCTGAATAACAAGCATCAATTGAAAAAAAAACATTACCTGTTTTACCTGCTTTTTCTCTTAAATTTTGAATAATTATTTTTAATTCATCATCTCTAATATGAGATTCACCTTTGTAATTCTCGGAAAATTTAGCTTTTGCTCCGAAACAGACAAGACTTTCATCCCAACCGTCAGCCTCATCATTGTCTTGATCCCACATTTGTTGACCGTGACCTGAAAAATGAAAACCGACAATATCTCCATTTTTTATCTTTGGAATTATTTTTTTATTAAAAGCATTAATAACATTCACTTTTGTTGCATTTGATTCGACTAAAACAGTAATATTTTCAGCTTTAAAACCTTGTTTTAGAAAAGCTTCTTTCATAAGTTTAACATCCAATTCTGTATTAATTCTACCAAAACCACTATTATACCCATAATCAGATATTCCAACAATCAAAGCATATTTTTCTTGAGAAACAGCAATTCCAGAAAGAAACACAAAAAGTAAAATGAGTCTGTTTTTTTTCATTATAATATAAATTTAAGGTAATATATAAAATTTGTTTATTTCTATTTCTTTACTTTCGTAAATAACAATCCAATAATATAATCCATATTCGAATTTATTAGGATTTATGGTAATGTTGTTATATGCTTTCTTCTCAATTACTGTTTCTGTTTTGTT
>JAOZLS010000280.1 GCA_029934705.1 Bacteroidales bacterium
GTTTAAATTCACTTCTTGTTTCTTAGTATTAGGACTAATATTATAAACCTGTTTTCCTGTAATACTTGTAGCTGTAATGTTTAAAATAACATTATTAGATACAATATTTAACATATCATTAGCAGGATTAGGATAAGTCATAATTCCAGCATCAACTACATCTTCAATTCCTGAAACAGCATTTAAAGTTACAGGTATATCAAAGAAAGGATTAGCTGGATCATTAGTTCCTACGGTTAAATTAGCAGTGTAAGTACCAGTTGCTAGTCCTGTTAAATCAAATGCAACAGTAACTGCTTCTGTTTCGCTAGCAGGTATTGCTCCATCACTAGGATCTACTGACAACCAAGTTGTTACAGGAGTGCCTGATGCTAAACCAACGATACCTAAGTTTCCTCCAACATCACTTCTCCAACCTACACCAAGTGATAACCAGTTTGATCCTTGAACCATGCCAGCTGCATTTCCATCATAAGAAAATGCAAAAACAGTATCAGTAGCAGATATCCCTGGATCTGTATATTTAAAACCAAACCAAAGATCTCTTCCGTCTATATAAATAGGTGCATCTAAAGCAACTACAGTTTGATCATATTCGCTTGCAGGAGTAAATGGCACTTCAGCCAATACGGCTCCAGGTCCTGGAGATAATAAATCTTCTCTATCATAAACAACCAAAGTAAAATCTGTTATAGGTGTTCCATCTAACTGAGTTTCTCCAACATAACAAAGGACTGAATGTAATTCGGCTCCTACAGCTCCTAATGTATTTAATTGTTCTGGAGTAAATTTAATTACCTGTTTCATTGTTCTTTCGTTCTCTGATGAAAAAGTGAAAAATCCTACGTCTCCGTTTAAGAAAGTTAAATCAAAATCATCTTTTGTTCCTTTATCAAAACTACCTAATTGAATATTTGAGTTACCTGCATTTTTGCTTTCAACCTGTGGGTATGTAGGATAAATAGAAAAATATAAATCTTCAACTCCTGTATTTTCTAAATTCAAAGTTGAGTTTGCTATTCCATCTGAAGTTATTTCTGTAACATCTATACTAGCAGCTGGTGGTGTTGATGCAATATTTTCTATTACAGAAACATCGTCAATATAAAAATCCATTCCTTCTGCTCCGTAAAAGTCAATACAGCCTAATCTTTTTTCACCATCACCTGCTAATGCTGTTACACTATACTGATGAGTATCTGCTAATGTACCATCAATATACATTTCATACACATCATCGTCTAAGTTAACTACATTTACTATCTCTACCCAAGCATCGGTAGTATAAGAAAATTCATGATCTTCTCCTGAATACTCTAAATTACCTGTTCCATCGTCATTAAATGTACAATTAAACGCCCATTCGTTACCTGGCTCTTCCCATTTTTGTAAATTAAAATAAGCTCCACCTTGTCCTGCTTCAACATAAATCCAAAATTTAATTTCATATTCTCCACTTGCTCTATCTCCAAACTTTAAGATAACATCATCACCTGGTGCAAATATTACGCTATTATCTCCACTATGAGCAAAGTCAGTTGAAACTACAGCATCTTCTGATGTTGAACCTGGAGTCCAAGTTGTCCACCATGTTTGATTTGCTTGAGCAACAAATGCTTCTCCAGCAGTTAATGCTTCAAAGTCGTCCTCATACAAAGTTGTTTGTGCAAAACCAAATGTTACGAACATTAAGCTAATTGCAATAATTGATAAAAATTTTCTCATAATTAAAATGTTTTTGTTAAAAATTATACAACAAAATTAATCTATTAATATATAATTTCAAGATATTTTCATTGTTTTTTTAAAAATTTATTAAAATTCAACTAATAATCAAAGCTTTACTCTATTTAGTCAATTATTAGGGTAAGTTTGAATAAAATTTAATAGTAAAGTTCTTTATAGAGAAAAAATCCCCTACTTGTAAGACCTTTTAAAAATACATATAAAAAAAACTAATATTTTTTTTGTTTCTTATTTACTTTTTTTTACTTTTATGCGGAGGGAAAATCCCTTGTTAAAATCAATAATTAAAAAAAATTAACATTATGAAAAGAAACCTACTAACAATTATGTTAATGCTTTTTGTTGTATTCAGTGTAAATGCTCAGAAAGAATACAACAAAACTACTGAAACTACACCATTTGTAAGCAACTCTGCTGTTAGTGCAGACAAAGCTCAATGGGATGAATTATTTTCTTTTAATGCCTTAGTAGCAGCTTCTCCTGGTATTGAAACTGATGGAGCTAACTTCTATACTACTTTATGGAACGGAGGAGACTTCCATAGGTATGATATGGACGGAACAAACGGTGTTACATTTACCGTTGCAGGAGTCGCAAACATCAGAGATATGGCTTATGATGGTCAGTATTTTTATGGTGCAGCAGCTGATATGACATTGTTTCAAATGGATTTATCAAACGAGACTCTAGTTAGCACAATTACAGCAACGTGTACAGGTGTTACTGGCATTAGACATATTGCTTATGACCCAACACTTGACGAAGGAAATGGTGGTTTCTGGATAGGAAACTGGACTGAGCTTGGTGCAATTGCAATGGATGGATCGGAACTTATAGCTGGTGGGGCAATTACCCTAGAAAGTTGCTATGGTTCTGCTTATGACAATTGGTCTGATCCTGCAAACCCAAAACTTTGGTTATTCCAACAACCAACAGGTGCAGAAGCTATTTTTTATGAGTTTGACATTAATACAATGGCTATGACAGGTGTAACTCATACTGTTGATGCTGCAAATATTTCTGGTGGTGCTTGTACGTATGAAGCTGACGGTCTATTTATTCTTGTTGCTAATATCCAAATGGATCCAAATCACATTATTGCTTATGAATTAGCTACTACAGCTGACCCATTAGCTCCTAATGCTCCTACAGGCTTTACTGCTGTTGCTGATGCATCTGGAGCTTTTACTGTACAACTGGACTGGAACAACCCTGCTCTTAATGTTGCAGGCGATCCGCTAGCTGAACTTACTAGCATTAATTTATATGCGGATGGCGATTTTGAAACTCCTATTTTCACAAACAACACTCCCACAATTAGTGGACCTGAAAGTTATAATGCAACAGTTACAACTGGTGGCACGCATACTTTTACTGTAATAGGAACAAACTCTAATGGTGCAGGAATCCCTACAAATGTAGATGTATTTGTTGGTGTTGATGTCGAAGTTTCTCTAATTGGAATACCAAACCGAGCATTACCTGAGCAAATAATTACTCCAACAGTAACTGTAACAAATAATGGTGTTGGAACTCAATCTTTTAATGTTGAACTTTCTGATGGTGGATCTTACTCTAATACAATACCATCTTCAAGCCTAGAACCTGGTGCTTCTGAAGAAATTACATTTCCTAACTGGTCTTCTACAACAGAGGCGGTATTTACATTTACTGCAACTGCAGCTGATCCTGGTAATGATATAAATATGGATAATAATGTTTTAACTACTAACTGCGATGTATCAAACATATTTCCTATTAGCGACTACCCTACGGTAACTACTTGCTCTGGAAAATTCACAGATAGTGGAAACCTTGATGGACAATATCAAAATAACGAATATTATGTAACAACAATTTATCCTGCATCTGCAGGTAAAATGATTCAAGCAAACTTTATTGCTTATGATGTAGAAGGTAGCACTTATGACTTTTTAGCAATATATGATGGTGAAGACAATACTGCTCCGCTTATTGCAACACACGAAGGTGTATCTGATGATGACTATTTCTTAGGTGCAATTTTCACTGCTACTAATGAAACTGGAGCATTAACTTTTGAATTCACTTCTGATGGAAGTGTCCAAAAGAATGGATGGGAAGCAGATTTATCATGTGTTGCTCCTGTTACATTCCATGTAACCGATGCAAATGCAGTTAATATTGAAGGTGCTTCTATTGAAATTAACGGTATAACTAAAGAAACTGACATAGACGGAAACGCTACATTCGCATTTGCTGAAGGAAGTATTACATATACTGTTGCAGCTACATTCTGCGATGATTATACCGACTCTTATGTAGTTACTGCTGACTTAGGACAAACTGTAGAAGTTGAATTAGAATGTGCTTCATATTATGATATAACTTTCCATGCTACTGAAAGCTGGGGAACAAATGAAGATATAGATGGTGCTGTTATTACAGTTAATCACACTGCAACGGGAAGCTCATGGATTTTAGACGCTACAGTTAGTGGACAAGCTGTTATTAGTCTGCCTGCTGTTACAGGTTATGATTTTACGGTAGTTGCAGACGGTCTCGTTTATACAGGAATAACTACTTTCGATGTTGTTGATGCAAACTTATCTATTGCAATTTCTCTTGAAGAGGTTATTGCTGATCCTTTTGCTCTTACAGTAGAGGTTCTTAATACAACTGATGCTACTTTAACTTGGAACAATATAGTAGCTGAATCATTAGAAATATTCCAACATGACGGATCAATTCCTGCTTCTCCTAATGCTTATTACCAAGCATATAATTATGGATATGGTGTAGTATATGATTTAACTACTTATCCAGACGCAACTATTGATGCAATAGATTTTCACCACATGTTATGGGGATTAACTCCAGCTACTTTTGAATATAATGTTCATATTATTGATTGGACAAATTATTCTACAATTGGAATTATTGGACCTTTATCTACTACTGTTCAAGATAACTGGGAATTAAATGTTGATTTAGGTGCTATTTCTGCAAATGGAACAACTCAATTAGGTATATTTATTGAGCCTTTAAGTAACGATGCTGCTGATGCATATCCAGACATCACTTCTGACAATACACCTGACGGTGGTTGCGATGGTAATTCAATAAGAATAACTGACCTCTCTGACATTGCTGGAACTAACGAAGCATCAACTATAGGTGATTTCTTTATTGACTTATGGATAACTACAGCTAATTCAGCTAAAAGTATAAAAGTTAAAAAACTTTCAGTAAATCCAACTACTAACGCTCAAACAAGAGTTGCAACAACAACTGTTACTACTACTAATTCTACAAGCTTTACTCAAAATGTTAGTAATTCAAAAGGTCTCCAAAGTTACAACGTATATCTTGACGACATGACTACTCCAGTAGCTACTAATGTAGATGTTACTACTTATGACTTTACAGGACTTTCTCCAGAGCTGCACTTAGCAGGAGTTGAAGCTGTTTACGAAAGCGGTAACTCAGAAATTATAACTGTTGAAATAGATATGTCCGTTGGTATTGAAGAAATGAAAAGCGGTGTAAATATTTATCCAAACCCATCAAACGGAACTTTTAAAGTTAACGTTGACGGTACTTACACTTTACAAGTTATTGATATTACAGGAAAAGTTATAAGTTCTCAAATTATTAATAACAATGCAACTATTAATATTAAAAATAATGGAGTTTACTTCTTACAATTCAATAATAACAAAAATCGTTATATTGAAAAAGTAATTATTAAATAATATTGTTAAAAAGCACGCATACAAACAGCCATATTATATAAATATGGCTGTTTTTTTTATAGAAAAATAATATTTGAAGGTAAAATAGGATCAGGTTTAAAAGTTGGGGGATTCACTAAAATTTTGTTTTTTTGTATTTTAA
>JAOZLS010000281.1 GCA_029934705.1 Bacteroidales bacterium
ATTATTTGTCATTTTTCCTTTTAATTGAAACAATCGGCTGGTTATATGATGTTCTAGTATTGTAACACTCCATTGATTTTCAATCGTTTTTTGAAAATAAAAAACACGTTCCTTGATGTCTTTACATTTGTTTATCAATGTTATATGATGAGTAAAACCTATCTTTAAAAATACATTTTCGACAAAATTTTCGATTTGTTGCTCCTTACTCTCAATATTAGTTTGTGCTGTTATCAACGGCATTAATTCGTTCTCATTAATTTGTGCCGTTGATAACGGCATAATTTCGAAAACTTGATTTTGTATAGGAAGCAAAGCATTGCTTAATGTTTTATAATTTTCATAAAATTGTTTCATTTTCTGCAAGTTACGATATGAAAACCCTCGTAATCCAGGTAGTTCATTTTGCAAATCATCTGAAATATTACGAACAATTCCTGCACCCCAATTTGAGTTTTTAATATTTCCTGATAATTTGTAACCTGTGTGATAATAAAGCAAAAGCATTTCTCTGTTAGCCAAAGATGCAGCTTTGTATCTGCTTTTTAATATACTTTGTTTTATTTCAGATATGAATTGTATGTATTCTTTTTGTTTCATTATTTTCCAGTATTTCAGTTATATTTTATTATCGTTTTCGGATAATAGTAAATATTCTTTTCAACTCATAAGGTATTTCTTCTGTATAAAAATAGTATGTTTTATTTTCTCTTTCATGAGTTGTAAATTTTAAATAATATGTTAATTCTTCATCATTTATCTTATGATATTGTTTTTTTGACAGCAGGTTAAGTTTTTCAATCAGTTCGTATATTTCAAGCCTATTTTGTCTTTTTATTCTTACTCTTGTTTTGTATTTCTCACCTTTAATGTCTAAATAATTCATTACTGGTGTAATATAAAATATTTTTCTGTTATGAATTTCATATCTCTCAGTTAATAATGTAGAGTCTCCACTGTAAGAGATGGTTACAAAGTCTATTTCACTATTCCAATTTTGACTATACAAAAATTGACTTAGCGAAACAAATATAATTAATATTACTATATTTTTCATAATTATTGCTAACGGAAATGTGCATTGTGGCGAGCATTTTTTTGTTTTTTGTGTAGCCTTAGCGAAACAAAAGACAAAAAGATGATTGACATCAAGCACAATGTGTGTGCCCTGTATGAGTAACAGTACACAAACTGTAAGTTACACTAAATAGTTCAAAAGTAGCAATTTATTTAACGTAAACAAGCGGTTTATTGTATTAATTTCCAGAGAGTGAAATTTAGCGATATTTGTTGGAAAAAGAGCTGTGTTTTAGTAGAATATAGCTCTTTTTTTACTTTAAATGCTGTGAATATATCTAATTTACAGTAAATTAGACTGTTTTTAACCGAGCCTTCAACTTTACATTTTTTTTCTTAAAATCCAGACACGCTCAAGCTACTATGCGTAGCATATTATTTTTACCACATACAATATTAATAATCTACAAGTATTTTATATAATACTTTTTGGCTATTATATTTGCATACGATCAATAGCGTAAGATATGTATAAAATAAAGACGTATTATCTTCCATTTCGATTAAGTTTTAAATAAAAATTAAATTTTATTAATAATACTAATATACTTTTAGTAATTTAGGCACATTACTTGTTTTAACAAATAAATTATTTATTGTAGTGCTTAGTAAATGGGAAAAAATAAATGAAAAATGTTTTAGGCATATTATTATTATTAATTATTATACTGCATAAAATTTCTTTTGCACAGAATATTGATATTTCGCAAAATATAATAAATAAAACACTTTTTTCGCCAGCTTTTGTAGGAGCAAAAAATAATACAGAACTATTTACAGGTTTTATAAAAAAATGGACAGGTATTAGTGGTAGTCCTCAAACTACGTTTTTAAATTATAACATGCCTGTGTTTGAGAAAAATGGTTTAGGAATTTCAATTTTTGACGAGCAACAAGGAAATTTTCATAATATTAATATAAGCCTACAAACATCATATAAAGTAAAACTTTCGCAAAATTCAAAATTGCTTTTTGGTATAAGTGGTCAACTTTTACATTCGTATTTTGATTTTAATAATGCAAAATCTCAGGCTAACGATCCTGTTTTTTCAAATATAAACTCGCTTAAATTTAATGTTTTTGATATGGGAGCAGGCATAGCTTATGTATCAAATAAGTTTGTTGGCTCTATTTCGTCAAGCTCACTTTTAGGTACTAATGATGAAATATTGAATGGAAATGCAATTTATACACGCTCGCAAAACCTATATTTATACTCATCTTATAATTTTAAGCTAAACGAAAATATTAATTTACAACCTCAACTTTTGTTAAATAATGAATTTAATAAAACAATTCTTATAAATTATAAAGTATCGGCACTTCTAAAATATAAAGATAAAGCTCATTTAATTTTCTCATACCGAAATAATAATTTTATGGGTTTTGGAATTGGCGGAGCTTTGTCTAGCAATTTAATTTTATCCTATTTTTACGAAACCTCTTTTGGCGGAATAGCAGGACTTTCATCAGGAACTCATCAAATAAATTTAGGAATATTAATTGTTAGACATTCGGCGTTTGATAAAGATGATATTTTTCCAATTACGAAAAATCAAATAATTGCCGACGAAAATAATAGAGAAATTAAAGAACTTAGAGCCGAAGTTGAATTGCTGAAAAACCATTTTAATAAAACAATAAGCTATCAAGACGGTAGAATAAAAACAGTGGAAGCATCAACAAAAATTGAAAATAAAGTTAACTCTAAAAATAAGATTATTTGGAAAGATACAATTTATAACGATAATATAACTTTTGCACTTAATACCGATTTGTTGCACTCATCATCTTTTTCCGAAATAGATAAAATTGCAATAATGATGTTTAATGAGCCTTCAATATTAATAAAAATAACAACAGATGTTACAGACTTTGGTTCGCCTATACATTTACAGCAATTAAGTTTAAACAGAGGCAAAACAATAAAAAAATACTTGATTAAAAGAGGAATAAACGAAAAACGAATAATTTTAGAAAAAGGAAAAATTAATAATTCTGAAGTAATTAAAATACTAATTTCGGAATAATTCTTAAATTTGTTTTAAAAAATAGATTATGCTAGATATAACAAAAGTAAATATAGAAAAAGCGGCGAAAATAATTAAGTCGGCAAAACATGTAACAGCATTTACCGGAGCAGGAATATCTGTTGAAAGTGGTATTCCTCCATTTAGGGGCGATGGTGGCATTTGGGGGAAATATGACCCTAAAATTCTCGACTTACCATATTTTTTAGCAAATCCACTAGATTCGTGGATAGTTATAAAGGAAATATTCTATGAATTTTTTGGAAAAGCAAAACCTAATAATGCTCATAAAATGCTTGCCGAAATGGAGAGTTTAGGTTGGTTAAAAGCAATAATTACTCAAAATATTGATAATTTACATCAGGAAGCAGGTTCAAAAAATGTAATTGAATTTCATGGAAATTCTAAAATATTAGTCTGTACAAATTGTGGTAATAAAGAGTTAATAAATAAAATAAATTTAGGAAAACTGCCACCAAAATGCGAAAAATGTAAATCGTTATTAAAACCCGATTTTATATTTTTTGGCGAAGGAATACCGCAAAATGCATATCAACAATCGCAGAGTGAAGTTAAAAATGCCGATGTATTTATTTTAGTTGGCACATCGGGTTCTGTAATACCAGCTTCATATTTACCTTTTGAAGCAAAAAAAAATGGAGCAACAATAATAGAGATAAATCCAGAAAAAACTAATTATACCGACGAAATAACCGATGTTTTTATTCGAGCAAAAGCAGGAGAAATATCCCAGCAATTTATAGAAGCATTAAATACCAAAAATAATGATTAAGAAATATAAAATATATTCAGCAGGAAAATTTGTAGAAACAAATGAAAAACTACAGGTAAATAACCCATATAGTGGCGAAATATTTGCCGAAACATATTTGGCAGGAGAAACTGAGCTCGAAAATTCAATTTTAGCAGCCTTGGCAGTAAAAGAAGAAATGAAAAAAATGCCATCATATAAAAGGTATGAGATTTTACGTTTTGTCTCAGACGAATTTCTAAAAAAACAAAAATATTTAGCCGAAATATTATCAATGGAATCGGGAAAACCAATGCGTTATGCAATGGGCGAAATTGCTAGGGCAGCACAAACTTGCTTAATTGCTGCGGAAGAGTCAAAACGAATTCCTAAAGAATATTTTTCATTAGATTGGACACAGGCAGGAACAGGCAAAGAAGCCTTAGTAAAGCATTTCCCATTAGGATTAATAGCAGCAATTTCGCCATTTAATTTCCCTTTAAATTTAGCAATGCACAAAATTGCACCAGCCATTGCTTCAGGAAATACAATAATATTAAAGCCCGCACGCTCTACTCCATTATCAGTTTTAGAGTTTGCTAAAATTATAGACAAAACCGACTTGCCAAAAGGAGCAATATCAATATTGCCAGCAAATAGAGTTGTAGGAAACAAATTAGTTTCCGATTCACGCTTTGATATGCTCAGTTTTACAGGCTCGCCAAAAGTAGGTTGGGAAATGAAACGAAATGCAGGTAAAAAGAAAGTTGCACTTGAATTAGGAGGTAACTCTGGTGTTATTGTCAGCAATAAAGCCGATGTTGATTTTGCTGTAACAAAATGTTTAATAGGGGCTTATGCCTTTTCAGGTCAAGTGTGTATTCATGTACAACGAATATATGTACAAAAAGATATTTTTAATTTATTTGTAGAAAAATTTATTGAAGGCACAAAAAAATTAAAGCAAGGAGACCCGTTAGACAATTCAACCGAAATATCAATAATGATTGACCATGCAAACGCATTACGTGTTGAATCGTGGGTAAATGAAGCAGTAGATGATGGAGCCGAAATATTATTTGGAGGAAAACGGCATAATAATTATTTTGAACCAACAATTATTACAAACACAAAGCCTCAAATGAATGTTTGTGCTTTGGAAATTTTTGGACCAGTTGTAACAGTCGAAAAATATGATGAATTCTCGGATGCAGTAAACATGATAAACGACTCGCAGTATGGATTACAAGCAGGCGTTTTTTCCGATAGTGCAAAAGAAATTAATTATGCTTTTGAGAATATTCATGTAGGAGGTATTGTCTCAAATGATATTCCAACTTTTAGAGTTGATCACATGCCTTACGGTGGAGTCAAAAATTCGGGTTTCGGACGAGAAGGAATTAGATATACAATTCACGAAATGACAGAAGCTCGGTTACTCGTTAAGGAAATATAAGTTTTATTTTTCACAAAAGTAAAGCTCAATATCGTATAAAATTTCGTAACTTTGTATTAAAGTAAGCAAAATGAAATATCTTGATCCAAAAAACGATTTAACATTTAAAAAAATATTTGGAGAACATCCAAATATCATGAAAAGTTTTTTAAACTCTATATTGCCTTTAGAGGAAGATCAGTATATTGTAGAATTAACATATACAGACCCATCGTTAATACCTATTTTACCAGAATTAAAACATTCAATAGTTGATGTGCGTTGCACCGATAATTTTGA
>JAOZLS010000282.1 GCA_029934705.1 Bacteroidales bacterium
GATGTTTTTAAACTTTTATAATAATTATTTAACAGCTTATTAAAATTACCTCCTATTTCAAGCTTTTTTATTTTTACATTATTGGGGGTAATTAATATTGAAAAAAGCTCAGTTTCCGACATAAAATAAGCAACTAAAGCTTCATTATCATGTAAGTTTTTCTGAATTTCGGTATATTTTATCTCTTCAAATAAATCATTACTTACAATATTATCTTCATTAGTTTGTAAATTAAAACTAAGTTCAAAGGCCTTTACTTTATAATTAAATAGTTTTTTAGATATTTCTTTTTCTAATTTCGGATTTGGATTATTTTCTAATGCTAACAATTCATTTTCGGCTTTTCGTATTTTTTGCAAAAGTTGTATTTGTTCTGTAGAACTTCCTGTTTCTCCCACAACTTGATTTACTTCTGCATTTAATTTAAAAGCAGTTGTTTGTGTTATAAATTTCAAGAAATAATTCAAATATTTTTCATCTTTATCAATTTCATAAGCATCGTAACTTGCGTTTATTCCAACATTTGCAATATCGTGATATTCATTTGCTAAAACTACATCGTCGCCGCCAATAAGAGTTGCATCTCGGTGCCTACTTATTAGTGAATCGCTTAAATTAGAGAACTGAATAGATTTTTTAAGCATCTCTGGATTAAAGTTCTGCTGATAAAATGAATAATAATATGTTGCGGTTAAATATGTTGCTTTATATCCGTTATAATTATCGGAGAAATCATCTGCTTTTGGAATATAATTTATTTTTAAAGTTTCAGCTTTTAAATAATTTAAATAATTTAGCTTAGAATATTGAATAGCTTTATTAAAGTTATTTTTTTTTGTATAAATCTCAGCAAGTAATATATTTATTTCTCTATTTTTAGGATTAATTTTACTGCCTTTACTATAATAATACAGTGCTGAATCTAATTTATTTTGCAAACTAAAATTCTTCCCCAGAAGAATATAAGCATCAGCTTTTATAGGGTCTCCGGCTTTAAATTCTTTATCCATAAATTGTTTTAAAAGCCTAAATTGAATATCGGCTTCGGCATATTTTTCAAAATTCATTAAAATTTTACCTTTATTAGATAGCACAGAAATATATGATGTTTTAAGTTTCTTTTGAAAATTATTATTAACAATTATACTATCTGCAATAGTGATATACTTCAAAGCCTTATCATACTTTTTCATATCTAAACAATTATCGGTCATATTATTAGCACAAACAGCCATATTCTCTTTACCCGTAGGAAGGCTAGTAAATACTTCTAATGCTCTTTTATTATATTCAAAAGAAAGTTCAATTTGCCCTATTTGTTTCATTAGTACAGCAAATGTCATATACGAATATGCAATATCGTAAGTTACTTGAGTTCGTTTTCCTTCAGTAAAACCATCCGTATTAACATTTTTAAAAGTATTAAGACCTAATTTTACAAGCTTATATGCTCGTTTATTATTATATAAATACACATTTAAAAAGGCGGCACTTTTATACGCTTGTGCTAAATGCAAAGCAGGAGTTCCTTCAGTTTTTTCTAATATCGAAATGGCATTATTAAAGATTGGAACAGCTGTATTAAGTTCAAACATACGAATATTTGCCTCTGCCAAAATATAAATACTTGTCCCAAAGTGAACATTTAATGTATCGGTATTTTTTCGTAAAAATTTGAGTTTTTCCTGCATTACAGGAATTGCTTTTTCGCCCAGCCCATAACCAGAAGGAAAATAAATACACAAATTAAAAAGATATAAGGCTCTGTTGGGTTCGTTCTTTTTATTATAAAAATCGTAAACTTCGTTGGCTAAATTCAAGACACTATCAACTTGTCCTTTATTTATAAAATTATCTATTTTAGGATAATAAATACTATCTTTTAAATTCTCGAAAGAAGTTTCGTAATAATTTTGCGAAAATCCATTCTTTGAAAATAGAAAAAGACTAAATAGGATTACAAAATTTAATAAAAGTACATTTTTAAAAGTCATGAGTGTTTTTTTTATTTTTAAAGTACAAATATAAATTATCAAAGCTTAAAATTTAATTATAAAAGTAATTATTTTTTCAAAAAACGCTTTTTTATACAACTATATGATAAATAACATTAAACCATAACTTATTTTTTAATATTTTTGTGTAAAATAATAATATTGGTTTATGCAAATAGGTATATATAATAGAAAAGCTCACGTTTTTTCAACAGATTTACTAATAAAGGTTACAAATATTATTGTGAAAAAATTTGTGAAGAATGGTAGTATAAATTTTAATGATTTCGACGATGTTAAACAAAATATTATTGAGAAATACTTAATTAAAAAAGAAAAAATTGAAAGTGCATATACTGGCTCGGCAAAACCTGAAACTTATATTTCGGCAGTTGTATTTCGTATGGCATTAGAAATTATTAGAAGAGATAAAAACAAATTGCAACAACACTCAACTTATGAAAATAATGTAAAAATATATAATCGTGAAAAAACAATAAATCCTGAAGAGGAATTAATAATTAAAAATGAAAAAACATATCTTGAACGTGTATTATTAACTCTTGGAAATGACCATATCAAGGCAATTTTATTTATTAAATTCTATTTCAGAATAATGATTGAAAACAACGATTTTAAAAATTATATTCCTGAAAATAAAACAAATGATGCAAAAAGGATATTACAACATAATGACAATTTAAAAGACAAGGAAGTATATTTAAAGCTTTGTGAACTACATAATTTATTTGAACAAAAGCAAATAAAACCCGATGCTGTTAGAATGTATATAAATAAAAATATTGATAAAATAATTAATAGATTAAATAACAATGGTAGAACATTTTACACAAAAGATACTTTAAGTATTTTATTTGAATTACTATATAATATGAATACAGAAAAAGAAGGAGAAGAAAAAAAGCACAGAATTTCGGTAAGCTTACTTCTAATAATAATATTATTTGCCTAAGAAAATAACAAAATGAAAAATCATTTAACAACAGAGCAACTAGCACTATATTCGGAATTACTAATGGCTAAAAAGCTTGAAAAAGTTCCGAGTAAGATTGCAAATCACATAGCAAATTGCGATAAATGTGCTGCAGAAGCTACAGAGCTAAGCTTTATTATAGAAGATTCAAGTATTTATAATACAACATCAAATAAATTAAAACATGTTTCATTATATAAATATATTGCAATAGCAGCTTCGCTTATACTACCTATTGCGTTATGGTTTTCTTTCAATAATTTATTTAAGAATACTAACTTTGCTGAAAAACCTCTTCACAAAATTAACAATACAAATTTCCACAATAAAACCGCAAATACAATAACAACAGACTCAAGCATTAATAATTTCAATCCAAATAATACAATAACTGATAATATACAACTAGCATACACGCCACATCCTGAAACAGAAAAATTATTTGAAAATTTCAAAGGAAATTTAAGAAGTAACGACATTAAAATATTAAGTAAAAACGAGATAAAAATATCTAAAAGTAAACAATTGTTGTTAGAATGGGAAAACCCCGAAAACATTACACTTACAGTTGAAATATTTGACAATAACGGAATAAATATTGAGAGTAAAAGCGTTTCAAGTAATTCATATATTGTAACAAGTAAATTTCACAATGGTCTATACTACTGGAAACTTTTTAATGAAGAATTCGACCTTTTATTCTGTGGAAAAATAAAAATAAAATAAAATAAAGAAAAATATTTTTTTCACTTTTCAATACTTCATACAACTATATTAATAAACAAGAAAAACAACTCTTAAATATTTTAATATGAAATTTAAAATTGGAATACTTACAGCATTAATAACATTAAGTTCGTTTTATGTGTTCTCGCAAAAGACTCAAGACAATGTAAATATCAATTTTACCGAAAACACTTTTTATATTAAATGTGTAGCAAATGGTAAATACCTCGATTTGCCTGGTTATGCAAGTAATGCAAAAAAGAATAATGGAGCAAATGTTCAACTTTGGGATATGGACAACGGAAATGATCGAAAAATAAAATTTATACCCGCAGGAAATGGATATTACTATATTAATTTTCAGCATGCAAATGTAAATCTCGATGTTCATGGCTGTTACGACGGCAAATATTTTTGTGGAACATACAAAAAGGACAAAGGGGCAAATGTGCAAATTTGGAGTGCAGGAACTTCAAAACCTCAACAATGGAAAATAGTGCAAGTTACAATTGGTAAATTTAAAATTATTAACAGATACTCGGGCAAAGTACTAGATGCCTCTGCTTCAAACATTAATAAGAATGGATGCAATGTTCAACAATGGACGTGGCACGGAAAAGACAATCAACTTTGGGAAATTATTGATGTAAAATCAAAAAGTAAATATCATAAATAATATAATTAATTCAATAAATAAAGATTTAGAAACATGAAAAGAACAATTAATAACACATTAATAATTAGCTTAATAATGCTAATTACAACAAGCATGTCGTATGGGCAATTAATAAAGCCAGCAATATCCTCAGTATCAATGGGGACTTACGTTTTAGTTACTAAAGAAAATGTGAAATTCGAAAAGCCAAACAGAGTAGTTCAAAAAGATTTTAGAGTGCACGAGACCGAAGCTTTTGATCCTAATAAAATGAGTAGCTACCCTAAATGGGAAGTAAAAGTAGTTAATATTAATAATAATGATGGAACCACAACAAGACATATTGCTTTACTTTGCCTTGATAATAATAAATATTTTCATCAATCACATGGAATGGTAGCTGCTGCAGAATATGATAAATATTGGGAAAAAGACGCTAATGGACAATATAAAATAAAAGACAATGCAGGATTATTCAAATTCTTATTCATTCCTGAAATTAAAGATGAAACATATATTTGGTTAAGATATTTTAAGGACGATAAAACAACCAAACTAGTTGCTACTCCTGGTACTTGGAATACAAGAAGTGTAAAACTTGTTTTATATAAACTATAACATCAACTTAATATAACACTAACAAACAATAAATAAGATATAAATTTCTGCCTTTAGCAGACAAAAAAAATATAAAATGAAAACTAATTTTAAAAATATAAGTACTTTACTAATTGCAATGTTATTTGTAAGTTATAGTATAGCACAAACAGTAGAAGGATATAAATTTGCATATTCACCCACCATTATAAATACTGGAGCTAAAATATTTGTTAAGAACTTTACTAACAAAGGTGATATTGAAGCTAATTTTGGAGAGAAATATGCAAAAAGTATAAAAGCTGCTTTAAATAGAAAAACACGAGGATTAACAAGTGGGATTAAATTAACAAACCCTTGGCTAACTACAAAATTCTACGAAGTAGTTGACTCCGAAGCCGAAGCTGATTATATTATTAGCGGAGAATATGTTTTTACCAAAGCTTACTCAAGTGAGAACAAAGAAGTTGTAATTTACGAAACGTCTTCAATGGCAAAGCCTAAATTACCTATTCATTATTACAATTACACCGAGGCAAGTAGTGCATCTGTAACAATGAAAATGTTTATTCATAAAAAAGGAAATGCAACTCCTTCAAAAGAATTCCCTTTCACTAAAACCGAAT
>JAOZLS010000283.1 GCA_029934705.1 Bacteroidales bacterium
AGACTTTGTGGTTAATTTTTATTTTTTTAATAACCACAAAGTTACACTAAGTTTTATCACAAAGTCTCACAAAGTAAAAAATAAGTAATTTTAGAAGAGTAAAGTTTCTATGAAATATGCCATTATTTCAAAATTAACTTCTCAGTAAAAATTTCATTTTTAGTTTTTAGTTGAATAAAATATAAACCTTTTGCATTATTTGATAAATCAATTTCAATATTTTGTATTTTTGAATTGTCAATTTGTTTTACGACTTTACCTGTAATATCAATAACACTAATATTTTTAATAAGCTGCTGATTTTTAATATCTATAATAAACTTACCTGTTGTAGGGTTTGGGTAGATAGAGAAAAGATTATTAATTCTCTCAACTGATTCATACCACCAATTAAATAATACGGGATTATTTATTGCTGTATTTGTCAAATAAATCTCACTACCTTCATCACCAAAATATTCACAAATAATTACAATATAATCCCAACCCCAATAATTTATTTCAGCAGTAATCTCAAAATGGTCATCATCGCCATTATAAACACAGTACCAATCAGTTTGACCAACCTGTTCACCAAGCGGATATTCACTATTTGCGGAATAAGTGTGACCATTTTCCAAAATTGGAATATCTAATTCATAACCTTCTTTAATAAACACAGCTCTTTTACATCCATTGCCATTTATCCAATTAATATCTCCTCCAAAAAAACCTACATTCGCATAAACCTCACTAGCCTGTATTTTTTCATACTCGTAAGCACCTTGTGTTGGGTAAATTTGATCTCGCAAATTACTATTTATATCACCTGGTATTATTGGTAAAAAATTAGCATGTGCTATTGCTGGCGAGCAGGCTGTTAATGTTAAATCTTCAACAGAGGTAAACATTGGATTTTCATAAAATGAATGAGCATCGCCACCTGTCCATGTTTGCCAAGTTGCTAAATCTTTTGGACCTTCAATTGTTAATGCAAGGAATGACATATCAAAATCGCCATCGGTAAAATAGGTATTATAATCTATTTCGGCAAAAGGCGAAGAGATCGCATCAGTTAATATTGCGGCACCGTAGATAGTTTGAGAACTTCCGTCACGCTCGCCCAAATTATTATAAATAATATTATTGGTAAGTACAATACCTGAAGTTTCGCTAATTGAGATACCTGAAACATAGGTATTATCATCACCTGTTCCTGCTCCATAAATATTATTTTCTTGTAAATAAATTGTATTATAAGAAATATCAATACCCGATGTCATTGCAGGACAAAAAACAGCTATCCCCGTTGGGTAATCATCTGTAAAAGAATTAGATGCAATACCCGAAATACTATTATTATAAATTTTAACATAATTTGCATCAAGGTCAGATAAGCCTATTCCTCGAGCTATTTCATTTGCCGTATGTACAACATTTTCTATTTTATTATCTGCAATAATAATATCTCCTGTACAATCGGTAAAAAACAAAGCATTAGCAGGATCAATATTATCGCAAACAATATTTTTTATTGTATTTCCTAAAATAGTTAAGTTAGAAGAAAAAGTTATACCAATTCCTTGTTTTATAAATTCGGCTTCATTATCAGAGCCTATAATATTATTTTGGATTGAAATATTTTCTCCGTTTTCTACCGTAACACCAATCAGACAATTACTAATTTCATTATTTTCAACAGAAACATTTGTATAACCATCGATAAAAATACCGGCAGTTTCAAAAGTTTTACTACCTGCTTTTAGTTTTAAATTTTTAATGGTAATGTTTTCTCCTCCTATAACATCTGTAAATAGGGCAATTGGTGCTGTTTGGTTAAGTTCAGCCAAGTTTTGTACAGTAATATCTCTTGAATTAGTTCCGTTATTTGAACCGTCAATAATAACATGGCTTGCATCTACAATTGCAAAAACAGCTGAAATTTCATTTGATGTTTCTCTTTCAATTAAATGAGTAGTTCCTACTGCAGGTCTAATTGTAATAGTATTTGTTTCACTTGCTCCTGCAAAGGCATTAATATAAATTGGATATGCCTCTGGGACAGGATTGTAATCGACAGAAAGTTCAAAAACTACAGGTCCAGAAGCTCCATTTGTTTGTAGGTCTTGTAAGGCATAATACAAAATAAGGTAATCATCGTTATCGCCGTAGCCAATTGAGTATGTTCCACTTAGGGCTACGGAATTATCATTAAATAAAATAGTATTCTCTTGTGCATTAGAATAAGAGAATAGTAGTGCAAACACGACTAGTGTTAAAAAAGTTTTTTTTGTTTTCATGTGTTTGTATTTTTTGGTTTATAAGTTGCAATTTACAACTTATAAGTGAAAAAATATAAATTAACAAAAAAAACAATTAAGATTTTATCCTTCAAGCATTGACTCTTCAAAATTTAGAGGCAATAGTGATTTTGCATTTTCAACAACTGTTATTTTGTTCTCGCTAACCATTATTATTTTAATCGGAGTTTCAAATCTTGTTTCGCTTTCAAGAAGAACTTGCCTACATGCACCACACGGAGGAGTTGGAACTTCGGCAAAATGATTATTTGTAAAAGAACTTATTGCAATAGACATTACTGGTACGTTGGGATATTTAGAGTTTGCATAAAACATTGCAACTCTTTCAGCACACAGTCCTGAAGGATATGCTGCATTTTCTTGATTAGTTCCTGTAATTATCTCGCCATTTTTTAATAATATAGCAGCACCTACTTTAAACTTTGAATACGGAGCATAAGCATTCTTCACTGCATCCTTAGATTTCTGAATAAGGCTTTGTGTTTCTTTATCAAATTCGTCGATAGAATCATATTGCAATACTGTTGTTGTAATATCAACTTTCTTCATATATATTTCTTTTAATGTACTAACTTTTAAGGGGTCAAAAAGACTGTTCGAAAAGTTATGATTTCACTATTTTTATAAAAATAAGCAAAAATCTTTTTGAACAGTCTTTAATAATATACAAATTAATAAACAATAGTTTTAAAAAACAATCAATTACTAATTATTTTACTGGTGCATTTTTAAGAGTATCAACTAAGAAGTCCCAAAATTTAGCAACACTTTCTATATTAACTTTTTCATCAGGTGAGTGAGGAAATCTAATTGTTGGTCCAAAAGAAATCATATCCCATTTAGGATAAGTTGCTCCTAAAACTCCACATTCTAAGCCAGCATGAATAATTTTAACATCAGGTATTTTATTATATTTATTGTTAAACGATTCTTTCATTGCTTTAAGAATTGGAGACTCAAAATTTGGTTTCCAACCTGGATATTCTCCATCTAATTTTACTTTTGCTCCTGCTAATTTATATAGCGATTTCAGATCGGCAGCTAAAGTATCTTTTGCTGAATCTACAGAGCTTCTTATCAAATTAGCAACCATAATTTTACCTTTTTCTGATTTAACTATACCTAAGTTAGTCGAAGTTTCAGGTGTGTCAGGCATTTCATCAATAAAACGTTGAGCTCCGTGTGGAGTTGCTCTTACTGCATGAAATAATTTTTTTGCAACTTTATTATCAATCACTTTTTTAGGTAACTCGACACTTTCGGCAGTTACGCTAACATTAGGGTCAACAAAAATGATTTCTGATTTTACTATTTCATTATATTTTGTTACACAGTCGTTAAATCCGGCTGCTTCTTTTTCTGGCATAGTAACAAGTGCTATAGCTTCACGAGGTATTGCATTTCTTAAATCGCCACCAACTATACTAGCTAATCTAATATTATGTTTTTTAGAAAGGTTAGATAAAAACCTGAACATTATTTTATTTGCATTTCCTCTTTGTAGTGGAATATCAACACCAGAGTGTCCACCTTTAAGCCCAGTTACAGTAATTTTAAAAGCTTTAGATTTTTTAGGAGTCTTTTTTTCTTTATATTTAAAAGTTGCTGTTGCATCAATACCTCCTGCACAACCAATATATAATTCGCCTTCGTCTTCTGAGTCTAGGTTCATTAAAATATCGCCTTTCATAACGTCAGGCTTTAATTTGAAAGCACCTGTCATACCAGTTTCTTCATCAATTGTCATAAGAGCTTCAATTGGTCCATGCTCAATTGTTGTAGATTCTAGCACAGCCATAGTTGCTGCAACTCCCATTCCATTATCAGCACCAAGAGTTGTTCCTTTTGCTGTAACCCAGTCACCATCCACATAAGCTTGAATAGGATCTTTTTCGAAGTCATGTACTACGTCGTTATTTTTTTGAGGAACCATATCTAAGTGTCCTTGCAAAATAATTCCCATTCGGTTTTCCATACCTGAAGTAGCTGGTTTTCTGATAATAACGTTTCCTATATGGTCAACAAAAGTTTCTAAATTTCTGTCTTCACCCCATTTTTTCATATATGCGATTATTCCTTCTTCTTTTTTAGAAGGGCGAGGTACTTTTGTAAGTTCTACAAAATTTTTCCAAACGTTTTTTGGCTCTAAGTTTAATAATTCTGTGTTCATATTATATATTTTAAATATTTATTATTTTGTTGTTCAAATATAAGATTTTATTTTTTATTAAAAGAACTATTATTTTTATTTAAGTTTTTTTTTGATAAAAAAAGAGAGACCTTTTATATAAGATCTCTCTGCTATTCACTATTTTGAAACTATATTTATTTCTTTAAGTAATTTGTCCTTATATGATTTTGCTATTGGAATTGATTTTTTTGATCCGTCATATTTCAAAATAATCATATTGTCCTCAATCAAATTCACTTTATCAATATTTACTATAAATGAACGATGAATTCTTTTAAATATCTCATTAGGAAGTTTGTTTAAAAGAGCTTTCATAGTAAAGTGTATAGTATGCTTTTCTTTTGCAGTATTAATAACTACATAATTTTCAAGAGCTTCTATCCATAAAATATCATCGTATAAAAGTCGAATAAACGACGACGAACTACTTTTTATAAATATACCTTTTGTTTTTTCATGTTCTTTTTCCTCTGCTATTCTATCTTTAGCTTTTACAACTGCCTTATAGAATTTTGCATAATTAATAGGTTTCAACAAATAAGCAGTAATATCATATTCAATAGCCTGTATTGCATATTTCTCTTTTGCCGAAACTATTATTACTTGAGGTAAATTGTCTGAGTTTTCAATTAATTCAACACCATTCATTTCTGGCATTTCAATATCAAGAAAAATTAAATCAACTTCATTTTTCTCTCTAAAAAACGTCATTGCTTCAACTGGGCTTTCAAACACAGCTTCTACAGATAAAAAATCAGTTTTTTGTATGTATTTTTCTATTACAAGTCGCGAGACTTTATCATCATCTATAATAACACATTTCATAATTTAATCAATTTATTGTCAAATAAAGTTTGAAATTTCAGAGTAATAATCTTGTACTTCACTTAAAGTTGTATTCTGTTCTTTTATAAAATACATTTTAGTAACATATTTATACAAATATAAGATTTTCATTCAATATTAAAAAAAATAATTTCTTTTATGTATTAAAATTGCCTTTTTATCAAAAAAAATAATTTTAAAATAATTAAATTAGCATAAAATTAGTTTGAATAAAATAATTAATATAAT